>CALEZJ010000628.1 GCA_937927885.1 uncultured Paracoccaceae bacterium
CAGGGTGACCGGCTGGGCCAGCGCGGCCGGGATCGGCGCATAGAGCGGCTGGCGTCCGAACAGAAGCACGATGGCCTGATTGGCGATGAGGATGACGGCAAAGGTCGCCAGCACCTGATCCAGATGGTCGCGGGCATAAAGGCGCCGCACCACCAGCGCCTCCATCGCCAGACCGGCCGCCGCGCCGGCAGCGATCGCACCGGCCATGCCCATGACATAGCTCCCCGTCAATGACCCCACATAGACACCGGCAAACGCGCCGATCATGTAGAGCGAGCCATGGGCGAGGTTGATCACCCCCATGATCCCGAAGATGAGGGTGAGGCCGGCCGCCAGCAGGAACAGCGTCACGCCGTACTGCAGTCCGTTCAACACCTGTTCCAGAATAAGCAGCATGGGATCTCCTGCTCGCGCTTGGGGCCGCCGGGGCTGCTCAGAGCGTGACCCAGCCGGCCGGCGGCACCTTGCCGGGGTGGAGGGTGCCGCAATGCGGGCAGGTGCGGGCCTGTTCGTCGGCGTAGAAAGCCTGGTAGATCGGCGGCAGGTCATCAACGATGCTGACGAGGTCGATCTCGGCGCGGTGCACCAGATGATTGCACTCGAAACAATACCATTCGATCGCATCCAGCGCGCCTTCGGGGCGGACCGGCTCGATCACCAGGCCGATCGATCCGGGCTGCGGCCGCTGCGGGGAATGGCGCACATGCGGCGGCAGCAGGAACACGTCACCCTCGCGGATCGGCACATCGTAGAACTCGCCGGTCCTGGTGTCGTGGATCTTCAGCACCATGTCGCCCTTGAGTTGATAGAAGAACTCCTCGACCGGGTCGTCGTGGTAATCGGTGCGCTGGTTGGGGCCACCGACAACGGTAACCATCAGTTCGGCATCCTGAAACACCTTTTGGTTGCCGACTGGCGGTTTCAGCAGGTGGGCGTGTTCGTCGATCCATTTCTGGAAATTGAAGGCGGCGAGTCGGCTCATTGCAGGTCTCCTTTCACAGGGTGGGTCAGCGCTTCAGCCCGCAAGCGTCGAAAGCCGCGCGTGTTGCGGCCTTTTCGGCCTCGGTCAGTTCCAGCAGCGGTGCGCGCACAAATCCGCCCACCTGTCCCAGAAGGGACTGCCAGTATTTCTGATGCGCATGGGGCTTTTCCGGAGGTTGCGTCGAAATTCGTGCCTGGCGGACCGGTTCGAGGCTGTCGCGGATCCGTCGGGCCTCGTCGTGACGGCCGGCAAAGGCGAGGTCCGTATACGCCCGCATCCGCAGGTCGCCGGGCGTTTGCAAGAGATAGGGAGGCGTCGAGCTGAGATACAACTGCCATCCAAGTTCGACGATGTTGTCCAGCCACTCGGATTCGGAGGATGTAGAGACGAGGATGCGGTCGGACGCCAGCCGGGTCAGTTCGGAATACATCGGTCTGGGCACCGAGTACTTGATCGCGACGACGGTCTCCAGGTCGGCCAGCCGGTTACACAGCTGCGGAGACATGAGATAACCCGAATCCGGATGCGACCAGAGCGCGATGCCGATATCCACAGCCGATGCGATGCGCTGATAATAGTTCAGCAGCGTCTCGTCGCGTGCTTCGAGAAAGTGCAGCACCGGCGCGTGTACGACGATGTAATCCGCGCCCGCCGCCTGGGCATGACGCGCGAGGTCAAGGACGACATCCATGTTCTGGTCCGAACAGGACATGATCGTTTGCGCCCGCCCCGCCGCGCATTCGACAGCCAGGTCGAACAGCCGCTTGCGCTCGTCGAGGGACATCGAGAAGAACTCGCCCTGCTTGCCGGCAATGAAGAAGCCATCGATGCGCAGATCCTCGATCCATGTTTCCATGTTCGAGCGAAAACCGGCCTCGTCGATGCGTCCGTCTTCCTGAAATGGCGTCAGGGCCGCGGCCCAGATGCCGCGCATCGTCTTGCGGGCGTGGCTCTTGGCGTCCTTGCGTGAGTATTCCATCGGTCGAGCCTTCTCCTGGCTGTCGTGTCATTTCCTGCGAGGGTCCCGGAACGCGCGGACCCTCGAACACGGGCGCAGCCGCAGAGCGTGTAACCGGGGTCGCCTTCGTGTCCGGGCCATTGGACAATGGCGAGACCCATAAGAGAAGAGCGTCACAATCAATGAGAGTATTGGCCGTCCTTATGAGTTTCCCGCCAAGCGCCCCGCTCAACGCCCGGTGAACACAGCGGGCCGCTTCTGGACAAAGGCGTTGCAGCCTTCCCGCGCATCGGCACTTTCCATGGCGAGGCCGATCATCGCCTGCTCGTGGCGCAACGCCGCGGCCAGAGGCATGTCCGCACCGTCGGCCATGGTGCGCTTGAGCAGCCGCAGGGAGAGCGGCGATTGCTGCGCCAGCCGCAGGGCCAGGGCGCGGGCCTCGGCCATGAGCGCGTCATGCGCGACCACGCGGTTGGCCAGGCCGATCGCCACCGCCTCGGCGGCGGTCAGAGCGTCGCCGGTGAACAGCAATTCCTTGGCGCGGCACAGCGGGATCTGCCGGGCCAGCCGCTGCGTGCCGCCGGCACCGGGAAACAGGCCCATGCCGATCTCGGGCAGTCCCAGCCGGGCCCGGTCCGACAGGATCCGCAGATCCAGCGCCAGCAGCAACTCGGCGCCCCCGCCCAGGGCATGACCGTTCACCGCGGCGATGGTCGGCCGATCAGACAGTTCGATGCGCCGGAACAGCGCGTGGACGTCCTCGGCCAGTTCCTGATAATAGGCGAGCCCCTGGCGGGTGCGCATCTCGGCGAGATTTCTGCCTGTCTCGTGGGCTCGGAGATGTGTATAAGAGACAGCCGCCGAAAAGGCCTTGCCGGCGCCGGTGACGATCACCGCCCGCACAGCGCCGTCCTGCTCGATGCGGTCAAAGGCCTGGCCCAGCGCCCTGATGAGCGCGCTGTTGAGCGCATTCATCGCCTCGGGCCGGTTCAGCGTCACCGTCGCGACCGGTCCGTCAATGTCCAGAAGGACGAGAGTCTTGGCCATGGGAATCCTTTCGGCAACAGGCCCGGGCCCCCTGCGGTGCCCGGGCCTGCATTGCGCACGGGGTCAGTCGAAGCTGACGAAGTCGGTCAGCGGCACGACGGTGTTGGCCACCGGATCGACGCGGACCACCTGCACCTCGCGCGCGGCGGTATGGCGATCATTGGTGAAATCCAGCGGCGCCGACAGCCCGCCGGTATCGAGGGCGTCGATCCGCCCCAGTTCGGCGGCCACGCATTCGCGGGTCAGCGCGCGGCCGCAGGCCTCGGCCGCGACCAGCACCGCCCGCGTTCCAAGGTACGAGGTGATCGAGAACCGGTTCAGGTTGCGCTGGTCCTCCTCGGACAGATGCGCGCGCGCCCGCTCGTGGAACCCTTCGGCGGCGGTGCTGCCGATCGGCACCACATAATCCGCGGCGTAATAGCTCAGGCCGAACGGGGCGGCCAGCCCCAGGGTCATGTCGATGGCGGCGGTGTGCGCATGCGCCGTGGGGATGTCCATCTGCAACCGGGCCAGCTCGCGCAGCACGGCCGGTGTTTCCATGATGACCCCGCCAATCACCAGCGCACCGATATTCTGGCTGCGCAGGCGCAGGACTTCGGCAGAGAAATCGCGCTGACCACGGGCGAACCGCAGCGGCGGCACGCTGGGCAGGCCCAGCGTCTCGACGGCCTCGGTGAACCCGTTGACGACATGGGTGCCGTAATCGTCATCCTGCGAGATGATCGCCCAGGGGCCCTGCGGCTGGTCGTGTTCGGCGATATACTGGATCTGGGCGAAGAACAGATCCTCATAATCGGCGCCCAGCATGTAGATATACGGCCTGAGCGGTTCGACCGCGGCATTCGACACCGAGGTGGAGACCAGCGTGGGCACCTGCTGCTCGTCGATCAGCGGCAGCATCGCCGCCAGTCCACCCGCGCCGCTGGTGCCGACGAGGGCCAGAACCCCTTCATCGAGGATCTTGACCAGACCCTGATAGCTGCGGCTGGGCACATAGCCGTCATCCTCGACCCGCAACCGGACGGTGCGGCCGTGGATGCCACCGGCGGCGTTGAACTCGGCAATGGCCAGCCGCGACCCCGCAAGCCCCCCCAGCCCCGGAAAGCTGACCGGGCCCGACATGGGCAGGACGGCGCCGAGATAGATCTCGGTGTCGGTGACCCCCGACCCGTCCGCATGGGCGGGTGCGGCAAACAGTGCGGCGCAGAGCGCATATTTCAGTACGTTCATTGTCTTCTCCTCCCAAAGAAACCGTCAGACAGGCAACGGCCACTGCAACCAGTAGCGTTTCACGCGGCGCCAGATGCCGATCAGCCCCTCGGGCTCGATGCGCAGCATCAGGATGATCAGGGCGCCGGTGACAACGATGCGGATCTCGAACACCAGCGCCGAACCGGTCTCGCCCGCCGTGCCGAAGACCGACAGCAGCGTGCGCGCGAGTTCGGGCAGCAACACGATGAACACCGCGCCCAGCACGGCACCCGCCACCGATCCGACGCCGCCCACCAGCAGCATCGCCAGCGCCTCGATCGACAGGAACACCCCGAAGACGTCCGCGGTGATGAACCGAAGTTGCAGGGCCATCAGCGCCCCGGCGATCCCGACGATGGTGGACGACACGAAGAACGCCAGCAGCTTGTAGCGGGCGATGTTCACGCCCATGCTGCGGGCGGCGATCTCGTGCTCGCGGATCGCCACCCAGGCCCGCCCCGAGCGCGACCGCATCAGGTTGTTGACGAACAGGACCACCGCAACGACGACGATCAGCGCGATGTAATACATCCCCGGACCATTGCCGATGGACAGGCCGAGGAAGGTGACGCCCGGCAGGCGCAGGCCAAAGGGGCCGCCCGTCAGCGGTCCAGCCTGCATGATGACATGGATGATGATGAACGACGATGCGAGGGTGGTGATCGCCAGATACAGCCCCTTGAGCCGCAAGGAGGGAATGCCGATCAGCAGGCTCGCCAGCCCGGTCACCAGCCCGGCCATCGGCACCGCCAGTTCGGCAGGGACCGACAGGTCGCGGATCAGCAAACCGCAGGCATAGGCGCCGATCGCCAGGAACCCCGATTGTCCCAGGCTGATCAACCCGGTGGTGCCGGTCAGCACATTGAGTCCGACGGCGCCCACCGCCGCAATCAGGACACTGGTCATCATCACCAGCCAATGCCCCGTCACGACCCAGGGAAGCACCACCAGCCCGGCCAGCAGCGCGGCCACCCAGCCCCAGGTGACCCGGTTGGTGGAAAGAGCGATCAGGCGCCCGTAGGTTTCGACGGCATGTCCGGTCCGCATCAGACGCGCTCCAGTTCCTTTTCGCCAAACAGCCCGTAGGGACGGACCATCAGGACGGCGATGATGATGACGAAGCCGGAGATTTCCTTGAGGCCGAAGCCGATGTAGCCGCCCGACAAGCTGGCCACGATGCCCACCACCGCGGCGCCAAAGGCGGATCCCAGCGGCGAATCCAGCCCGCCCAGGATCGTCGCGGGAAAGGCCTGAAAGCCAAGCTGCCACATGTCCGGCGCGCGGGCGATGATCAGCGCATAACAGACCCCCGCCACCCCCGAGACCGACGACGCGATCATCCACGACAGGCCCTGCAACCGACGCACATTGATCCCCATGAGCAGCGCCGCGGTTTCATCCTGCGCGGCGGCGCGCATCGCGACGCCCAGACGCGAAAAGCGGAAGAACGCCCAGGTCGCCGCCGAAACCGCGATGAACAGCGCCAGCGCGAAAAGCTGGTCGCCCAGCAGGAAGACCGGCCCGATCTGGAAAAGATGGCCCTTGATCGGCGAGTCGATGGGCGCGGAATCGACCCCCCAGAAGATCGGCACCAGCCCCCGCAGGACGATGGCGATGCCGACGGTCGTCATGATGATCGGGAATTGCGACTTGCCGATCATCGGGCGGATGAAGATCTTCTCGATCAACGCGCCGAACAGGCTGCCGACCACCACCGCGATCAGCAACAGCGCCCACAAGGGCGCCGAAATGAAGGTGCCCACCATCCAGGAGAAATAGAGGACGAACATCATCACCTCGCCCTGCGCGAAGTTGACGATCCCGGTGGTCCGGTAGATCACCGCAAAGCCGATGGCGATCAGCCCGTAGAGCGAGCCGAACACCAGCCCCGAGGCCATGAGGTTGAGGAAATAGTCCATTCAGGCCTCCACCG
>CALEZJ010000629.1 GCA_937927885.1 uncultured Paracoccaceae bacterium
CTGGATTGCCTGACCTGCGCCGCCAATGGCGATTGCGAATTGCAGGACATGGCCGGCGCCGTGGGCCTGCGCGATGTGCGTTATACCGAGGGGACGAACCACTTCACCCCCCGCCACAACGGCCACGCCAACCCGCAATACAAAGCCAAGGACCAATCGAACCCCTATTTCGATTATGACCCGTCGAAATGCATCGTGTGCAGCCGCTGCGTGCGCGCCTGCGAAGAGGTTCAGGGCACCTTCGCGCTGACCATCGAGGGGCGCGGCTGGGACAGCCGGGTCAAGGCTGGCGGCAAGAACGACACCTTCCTGACCTCGGATTGCGTCAGTTGCGGCGCCTGTGTGCAGGCCTGCCCGACCGGCACGCTGATCGAGAAATCGGTCGTCGAAATCGGCACGCCCGAACGCAGCGTCATCACCACCTGCGCCTACTGTGGCGTCGGATGCTCGTTCAAGGCTGAAATGCGCGGCGACGAACTGGTGCGCATGGTGCCGTGGAAAGACGGCAAGGCCAACCGGGGGCATTCCTGCGTCAAGGGCCGGTTTGCCTGGGGCTATGCCAGCCACAAGGACCGCATCCTGAACCCGATGATCCGTGAGGCGATCACCGACCCGTGGCGCGAAGTGTCGTGGGACGAGGCGATGAGTTTCGCCGCAAACCGCATGAAGGGGATCATCGAGGAACATGGCCGCCAGTCGGTCGGCGTCATCACCTCCTCGCGCTGCACCAATGAAGAAACCTGGCTGGTGCAGAAACTGACCCGCGCGGTGTTCCAGAACAACAACACCGACACCTGCGCGCGGGTGTGCCATTCGCCCACCGGCTACGGGCTGGGGCAGACCTATGGCACCTCGGCCGGCACGCAGGATTTCGACAGCGTCGAGGCCGCCGATGTCATCATGGTCATCGGCGCCAACCCGCATGCCGGCCATCCGGTCTTTGCCAGCCGCATGAAGAAACGCCTGCGGCAGGGCGCGAAACTGATCGTGGTGGACCCCCGCCGCACCGAAACCGTCGAGGCGCCGCATGTGAAGGCCGCGCACCATCTGGCGCTGAAGCCCGGCACCAACGTCGCCATCGTCACCGCGATGGCGCATGTGATCGTGACCGAAGGGCTGATGGACGAGGATTTCATCCGCACCCGCTGCGACTGGGACGAGTTCCAGGACTACGCCGAATTCGTCAGAAATCCCAAGCACTCGCCTGAGGCGGTCTGCGAGTTCACAGGTGTGAACTCGCAGACCATCCGCGAGGCTGCGCGCCTCTATGCGACGGGCGGGAATGCGGCGATCTACTACGGCCTCGGCGTCACCGAGCATTCCCAGGGCTCGACCACGGTGATCGGCATTGCCAACCTCGCCATGCTGACCGGCAACATCGGGCGGCCCGGCGTGGGCGTGAACCCGCTGCGCGGGCAGAACAACGTGCAGGGGTCGTGCGACATGGGATCATTCCCGCACGAACTGCCCGGCTATCGCCATGTGAAGAACGACGATGTGCGCGCCAGTTTCGAAGGGGCCTGGGGTGTCGCCATCGACAAAGAACCCGGCCTGCGCATCCCCAACATGCTGGATGCGGCGGTCGAGGGCACGTTCAAGGGCCTCTATTGCCAGGGCGAGGACATCCTGCAATCCGACCCCGACACCAAGCATGTCGCGGCAGGATTGGCGGCGATGGACTGTGTCATCGTCCATGACCTCTTTCTGAACGAGACCGCGAATTACGCGCATGTCTTCTTCCCGGGGTCCACGTTCCTTGAAAAGGATGGAACCTTCACCAATGCCGAACGCCGCATCAACCGCGTGCGCAAGGTGATGGCGCCGAGGAATGGCTATGGCGACTGGGAAATCACCCAGATGTTCGCCAACGCCATGGGCGCCAATTGGAACTATGCCCATCCCAGCCAGATCATGGAGGAAATCGCGCTGCTGACGCCCAGCTTTGCGAATGTCAGCTATGACCTGCTGGATGCGATGGGCTCGGTTCAGTGGCCGTGCAATGCCAAGGCGCCCGAGGGCACGCCGATGATGCACATGGACGGCTTCGTGCGCGGCAAGGGCAAGTTCATCCGCACCGAATATGTGGCGACGGACGAAAAGACCGGCCCGCGCTTCCCCCTATTGCTGACCACGGGGCGCATCCTGTCGCAATACAACGTCGGCGCGCAGACACGGCGCACGGCGAATGTGATCTGGCACGATCAGGATGTGCTGGAAATCCACCCGCACGACGCCGAACAGCGTGGCATCCGCGAGGGGGATTATGTCCGGCTGGCCTCCCGCTCGGGCGAGACGACGCTGCGCGCCACGATCACCGACAAGGTCAATCCGGGCGTGGTCTATACCACCTTCCACCACCCGGATACGCAGGCCAATGTGGTGACCACCGACTATTCCGACTGGGCGACCAATTGCCCGGAGTACAAGGTGACAGCGGTCCAGGTGTCGCCGTCGAACGGGCCGTCGCGCTGGCAGGAGGATTATGCGGCGCAGGCGGAAATGGCACGCCGCATCCTGCCCGCGGCGGAATGATGGGGGTCGCATGATGCAGGGCGCGCGCCCCGTTCCCCGGCTGGCCTTTGGCACCCATGTGGCGCCGGGGGAACGGGTGCTGCCCGACGAGGCGGCGGTGGCGCTGACCTTCAACGGCACCACGCAGGCGGTGATGATGGCGACGCCCGATCATCTGGCCGATTTCGCCTATGGCTTTGCGCTGACCGAAGGTCTGGCGCGGCCCGAGGAGATCGAGAGCCTCGAGGTGGTGGAAACCGAACGCGGTCTTGACGTGCAACTGTGGGTCGCGCCCGCCGCCGAGGCGCGACTGACGGAACGCCGCAGGGTCATGGCCGGGCCGGTGGGCTGCGGGCTGTGCGGGATCGACTCGCTTGAGCAGGCGCTGCGCGATCTGCCCCCCGTTCCGCATGGTCGTTTCCGCCTGACGCCTGCGCAGGTGATGGCCGCCGCGGGCGCGCTGGAACGCCACCAGCCGCTGCACGATGTCACCCGCGCGGCGCATGGCGCGGGTTTCTGGGACGGCGCTCGGATGATTGCGATGCGCGAGGATGTCGGGCGGCACAACGCGCTGGACAAACTGGCGGGGGCGCTGGTGCGCGGGCGGACCGATCCCGGGCAGGGCGCGGTGGTGCTGACGTCGCGCCTGTCGATCGACCTTGTGCAAAAGGTCGCGGCGCTGGGTGCGCCGATGATCATTGCCGTGTCTTCGCCATCCGCCGATGCGGTGGCCCTGGCCGAAGCCCTGAACATCACCCTGATCGCCCAGGCCCGGTCCGACCGGTTCGAGGCCTTCACCCACACCGACCGCATAACGGAGAGCCAGCATGTCGGCTGACAAGATCGCCCGGATGGCCAACCAGATCGCCACCTTCATGGAATCGAAACCACACGAGGAGGGTCTGGCGGGACTGGCGCTGCACATCAACGATTTCTGGGAACCGCGCATGCGTCGCCAGTTGTTCGCGCTGATCGACGCGGGTGGCGAGGGGTTGCGCCCGCTGGTGATCGAGGCCGCGGGACGGATCCGGCGGCCCGAGGCAGCCTGACCTCCGACTGACTTCAACCCGGGCTCAGCCTGCTTTGCAGCAGCTCGCCGCGTTCTTCGAGAATCGGCTGCGCCACGGCGACAAGGAGCGAGTTGATCTCCTTGAACGCGCGCACGGCTTCGAGATGCCAGGACGAGGTGGCCAGCGACTCGCCCAGTCCGGCGCGCAGCCGGGCCAGATGGCTGTCCAGACTGGCCTTTTCCATCGCGCGCATGGTCTCTTTCTCGCGCATCAGGCGGCGCGCGGCCTCGGGATCGCCCGACACCAGCACCGCCATCGCCAGTTGCAGATTGGCCAGCACCCGCGCGTGCATCGCCGTCAGTTCGGCCTGACCCTGCGCCGAAAACCGCCGCCCCTCGACCGATTTCTTCTGCGCCAGCGGCATCAGGATCTTTGCGATGATGTCGCCTGCGTGTTCGAGGTTGATCGCAAGGCCGGTCAGCGCGATGGCCTCGCGGGCCTCTTCCTCGGCCAGTTCCTGTTCGGTCAGGGCGGCGAGGAACAGCTTGATGTCGGAATGCCGCCGGTTCACCTCGCTGTCGAGGTCGGTGGTGATCTGCACCGATTCGGGCGAGGCATCGCGCAACTGGTCAGGCAGCGGGCGCAGCATTTCCTCCAGCGCGGCGCCCATCAGCAGCAGTTCCTGCTTTGCACCCGCCAGAGCCAGTTTCGGCATCGCCAGCGTGGCACGGTCCAGCGCGCTGCGCCGCCGCTGGCCCGTGACCAGCGGGGCCGGGGCCTCGGGGGCCAGCAGAGCCGCCAGCCGCAGGGCGGGGCCGGTCAGGGGCAGCGCCAGCAGAAGGACGGCGTTGAACACCAGATGGGCGTTGACCAACCGCGCGCCGGGGGCGGTGCCCAGCCAGTCGGGCAGGGTCCAGCCGCTGGCGGCAACGGCGGCGGTGACCGCCAGCGCCGCGGTTCCGCGCAGGATCAGGTTGCCCAGGGGAATGCGGCGCGCCAGCGGGTCCATGCCGCGCGTCAGCCAGACCGCGATCAACGCGCCGCCCGCATTCGCCCCCATCAGCATCGGCAGCGCCGCCGCCATCGGCAGCGCCCCGCCCTGCGCCAGCACGGCCAGCAAGAGCACCAGCGCGACCGAGGAATGCACCGCCCAGGCAAAGGCGGCGGCGACCAGAAAGGCGCTGACCGGATCGCGCGACAGCCAGCCCATGGCGACGGGCAGCGCGGCGGACTCACGCAGCGGTTCCGTCGCCTCGCCGATCATGCGCAGGGACAGCAGGACAAAGCCGACGCCCAGAATGATGCGCCCGTATTGCTTGGCGCGGCGGGTCTCGATCTTCAGGAACAGCACGCAGCCGATCAGGATCAGCACCGGCACCAGTTCCGACAGATCGAGCGACAGCACCCGCACCACCAGAGCCGAACCCAGATCCGCCCCCAGCAGCGCCGCCAGCCCCGCCCCGGCGGGCAGCATCCCGTTGGCGACAAAGCCCGCGGCAAGCACGCCCACGGCGGTCGCGCTTTGCAGCAGCATCGCCAGCACCGCCCCGCCCGTCGCCGCACCCAGATGGTTGGCCGAGGCCGCGTGCAGCCGGTCGCGCAGCAGGGCGCCATGCGCGCGCTCGATCCCGGTGCGGACCATGCGCACGGCATAGAGCAGCAACATCACCGCCGCCGCCAGATGGAGAAGGATCAAAACGGGATGCATGGCCTCTCCTCAGCGCGTCCGGCGAAAGAGATGGGCGCGGGCATAGAGCGCCTCCATCCGTTTCAGCCGGTCCTCGGTCACATCCCAGCGCCGGTTCTGCACGCCGGTCAACAGGGCCTCGACCAGCATCACCAGGGTTGCGATGGAATCCCAGGCGCCGGGCGCCTCGATATGGCAGGGCAGGATATGCTGCGCGTGCGCGGCGGCGGGCGACACCCAGCGGTCGGTCACCAGCACCACCTCGGCGCCTTGCGCGCGGGCCATCTCGACGAACTGGAGCACGGTCGATTCGTAGCGCCGGATGTCGAAGGCCACCAGCACATCGCCCGGGCGCATGTCCAAAAGCGCAGGGGGCCAGGAATTGGGCATGTTCGACAACAGCGAGACCGCCCCGCGCGTGACCTGCAACGACGTGGTGAAGTATTCGGCCACCGGATGCGTCAACCGCCCGCCCAGCATCGACACCCGCCGCGCGGGATCGGCCAGACGGTCCACCACCAGATCGAATTCGGCATGGTCGATCTGGCCGAGCGTGGCCGTCACATTCTGCACCACCTTGGCGGCGAAGGCATCGAGCAGGTGATCGCCCGCCGCCGCCTGTCGCCATTTTTCATGCTTGGCCAGTGGCGAGGCGAGTTTCTCGCCCACCTCCTCGCGCAGTTGGGCCTGAAAGGCGGGATACCCGGCATAGCCCAGCTTTTGCACCAGCCGCACCACGGTCGGCCCGGAAACCCCCGCCCCACGCGCCACGGCCGCCACCGGGCCCAGCACCGAGACCGGGTAGTTGGCCAGCATGAAAGCGGCCAGTTGCCGTTCGGCGCGGGTCAGGTCGGGCAGGGCGGCGCGCAGCCGGGATTCGGGCGTGTCCTGCGCCAACGAGGGTTCGGCGGTGTCGCTCATCGTTCCCATCCGGAATGCCTGCGAAACAGACTAACCCGGTTTGTGGAATTTGTAACAGGTTTCTTCCGGCCGAAAAGAACTTGACAGATTCGGGGGCGATGCCCGAGGCTGGCGGAGCAATGGAAACGGAGCCTCTGATGGTGGCGAGTGCCGCGCGCCCGCTGGTGCAGCCTGAAACCCGCTTTGACGGTCTGGTCGAACATTGGCGCGCCGATGGTTCGCCGGGGCGCGACGCGGCGCCTGCGGGGCTGGTGCTGATCTGCGAACATGCGTCAAACGCGCTGCCCGAGGGGTTTCCCGCGCTGGGCGGCGATCTGGGCATCAGCGCCGCGACCCGCGCCTCGCATGCCGCCTATGACATCGGTGCGCTGGGCTTGGCGCGCGGGCTGGCCGGTCTGCTGGCGCCGGTTTCCGGGGGGGCGGTGCTGGTTCATGCGCCGCTGTCGCGGCTGGTCTATGACCTGAACCGCGCGCCCGACCACCCGGCCGCGATGCCGCCGAAATCCGAAATCCACGAGGTTCCCGCCAACCGCGACCTGACGCCTGCCGACAGGCTGGCGCGGACCGAGGCGGTCTGCCTGCCTTTCCACGCCACGCTGACGGCGCAGATTGCCCGGCTGGTCGCGCTGGGTCGTCGCCCGGCGCTGATCGCGGTGCATTCCTTTACTCCGGTCTATCTGGGGAAGACCCGAAGTGTCGAATTCGGTGTCATCCATGATGATGACACCACGCTGTCGCTGGCGGTGATGGAGGCCGCGGCGGGCTGTGGTCTGGATACCCGCCTGAACGAGCCCTATTCGGCGGCGGGCGACGTGACCCACACCATCCGCCAGCATGCGGTGCCGATGCGGCTGGCGAACACCATGCTGGAAATCCGCAACGACCTGATCGCCGACGAGGTCGCGCAGGCGGCGATGGCCCGACGCCTCGCCCCGGTGCTGGCGCGCGCACTGGCGGCGACGGGAGCCCTGTGATGCCCGCCCCCTTTGTCGCCTATGTGCGCTGGGTCGAGCGGTTCAACTGGCTCCTTGGCCGGGGGGCGATGTACTCGCTGCTCGCCCTGATGGCGGTGATGCTCTATGGCGCGGCCATGCGCGGCGCGGGTTCCCCCCCGATCTGGACCGACGAAATGGCCCAGTTCCTGCTGATGGGCTATTTCATGATCGGCGGCGCCTATGCGCTGCAACTGGGGTCCGCGGTGCGGATGGACCTGCTCTATTCGCGCTGGTCCGACAAGACGCGGGCGCTGGTCGATATCCTGACCATCGGCACGCTGCTGTTCTATCTGGGCGTGCTGCTCTGGGGCGGCTGGGAAAGCCTGCAATATGCGCTGGAAACCGGCGAGCGTCGCCGGGGGCTGTGGCGGCCCTACATGGCCCCGATCAAGGCGGTGATGGTGCTGGGCATCGTGATGATGCTGCTCCAGTGCACCGCCTTTCTGATCCGCGACATCGCGCGCCTGCGCGGCAAGGAGATCTGATGGCCACCGAATGGATCGCCCTTCTGATGTTCAGCACGCTTCTGATGCTGATGCTGACCGGGCAGCGGATGTTCGGGGTAATCGGCTTTGTCGCCGTGGTGGCGGCGCTCTTGCTGTGGGGCGACCGCGGCGGGTTCGACATCGCCTTTGCCCAGTCCTTCAAGGTGATGAACTGGTTCCCGCTGATCACCCTGCCCATGTTCATCTTCATGGGCTATGTGCTGTCGGAAAGCCGACTGGCCGATGACCTCTACCGGATGTTCCACGTCTGGTTCGGGCCGGTGCCGGGCGGGCTGGCGATCGGCACGATCCTGCTGATGGTGCTGATTTCGGCGATGAACGGCCTTTCCGTGGCGGGCATGGCGATTGGGGCGACCATCGCCCTGCCGGAACTGCTGAAGCGCAACTACGACAAGCGGATGGTGACCGGGGTCATTCAGGCCGGGTCCAGCCTGGGCATCCTGATCCCGCCCTCGGTGGTGATGGTGCTCTATGCGATGATCGCGCGCCAGCCGGTCGCGCATCTGTGGCTGGCGGGCATCCTGCCGGGTCTGATGATGGCGGGGCTGTTCATCGCCTACATCTGGCTGCGTTGCCGCATCAACCCGGCACTGGGCCCGGCCATGAGCGCCGAGGAGCGCGCGCAGATCCCGCGTGCGGAAAAGCTGGGGCTCTTGTGGGCCGGGGTGCTGCCGCTGTCGATCTTCTTCGTGATGATGGTGCCCTTCGTTATGGGTTACACGCGGCTCGTGGAATCCTCGGTCATCGGGGCGCTGGCGGCGGTGACGGCGTCGTGGTGGAAGGGGCGCATGACGCGCGACGTCTGGGAGACCTGCCTGCGCCAGACCCTGTCGGTCAGTTGCATGTTCCTGTGGATCATTCTGGCGGCGCTGGCCTTTGGCGCCATTTTCGACGGGCTGCGAGCGGTGGATTTCGTGCGTCGGCTGTTTCTCGAGGAGATGGGGCTGAACCGCTGGGAGGTGCTGATCCTGATGCAGGTCAGTTTCATCCTGATGGGCACCTTTCTGGACGATACCGCCATGCTGGTCATCGTCGCGCCGCTCTATGTGCCGATCGTCGGTGCGCTCGACTTCAATCTGGTGTGGTATGGTGTGCTCTACACGATCACCTGCCAGATTGCCTACATGACGCCGCCCTTTGGCTATAACCTGTTCCTGATGCGGGCCATGGCGCCGCGCGAGGTGTCGCTGGCCGACATCTATCGTTCGATCGTGCCGTTTGTCGGCGTGATGGTGCTGGGGTTGGCGCTGATCATGGTCTTTCCGCAGATCGCGCTGTGGCTGCCCGGCGTGCTGATGAACTGAAGAAGAAACAACCACCCCAACAGAGGAAAAGACAATGACGACGACAAGACGCAAGTTCCTGACCTCGAGCGCCCTTGCCGGGGCCGCGACGCTGGCCGCGCCCGCGGTCCACGCCCAGTCGACCATCCGCTGGCGGTTGCAGACCTATGCCGGTGCGGCGCTGGGCGAGCATGTGGTGAAACCGGCGGTCGACCTGTTCAACGCCATGGCCGGCGACGAGATGCAGATCGACCTCTATTACGCCGACCAGCTGGTGCCGACGGGCGAGCTGTTCCAGGCGATGCAGCGCGGCACCATCGACGCGGTGCAGTCGGATGACGACAGCATGGCCTCGCCGACCGAGGTGACGGTGTTCGGCGGCTATTTCCCGCTGGCCAGCCGCTATTCGCTGGACGTGCCCGCGCTGTTCAACGACTGGGGTCTGAACGAGATCTGGGGCGAGGAATACGCCCGGGTCGGGGTCAAGCATATCTCGGCCGGGTCGTGGGATCCGTGTCACTTCATCACCTCGTCGCCGATCACCTCGCTGGCGGAACTGCGCGGCAAGCGGGTGTTCACCTTCCCGACCGCGGGCCGGTTCCTGGCGCAGTTCGGCGTGGTGCCGGTGACGGTGCCATGGGAGGATGTGCAGATCGCCCTGCAAACCCGCGAAATCGACGGCGTGGCCTGGTGCGGCGCGACCGAGGCCTACACCGTGGGCTGGGCCGATGTCACCAGCCACTTCCTGACCAACAACATCTCGGGCGCGTGGATCGGGCATTTCTTCTCGAACATGGACCGCTGGAACGAACTGTCGCCGCGGCTGCAGAACCTGGTCTCGACCTGCTTCGAGCAATCGCATTACTACCGCCAGCACTGGTACTGGGCAGGCGAGGCGCGGTTCCGCACCGAGGGGACCAAGCTGGCACTGACGGCGATTCCGGATGCGGAATGGGCGACCGTCGAGGCCGCGGCGCGGGTGTTCTGGGACGAGATCGGAGCCGAAAGCGAGGTGAAGGCGCGCGTGGTGCAGATCTTCAAGGACTACAACGCCGCGATGGACCGCGCCGGGCGGCCGTATCGCTATTCGTGAGGGCAAAGCGGGGGGCCAGCCCCCCGCACCCCGCCAGGGGGGGCACGCCCCCCCTGGAACCCCCGTGAGTATTTTTCGGCAAGATGAAGGGGCGGCCCGAGGGCTGCCGGGATGAGGAAACAGATGTCCGGGATGTTGACGTTGGAGTCGCTGGCCGCCGCCTTTGAGGCAGGCGAGATCGATACCGTGGTGGTGGCCGCGCCCGACGTGCAGGGGCGGCTGATGGGCAAGCGGTTCCACGCCGCGCATTTCCTGAACCACGGTTGGGAAGAAACCCATTGCTGCAATTACCTCCTGACCGTGGACATGGAGATGACTCCGGTGCCCGGCTTTGCCAGCGCGAGTTGGGAAAAGGGATACGGCGATTACGTCATGAAGCCCGATCTGGCGACGCTGCGCCGGGTGCCCTGGCTGCCGGGCACCGCGCTGGTGCTGTGTGACCTGCTGGACCATCACACGCACGAGGAGGTGGCCGTGTCGCCCCGCGCGATCCTCAAGCGCCAGATCGCCCGCGCCCGCGCCATGGGGTTTGACGCCATGATGGCGACCGAACTGGAATTCTATGTCTTCGAGAATTCCTATGAGCAGTTGCGCGATCAGGGAATGCGCGACCTGAGGCCGATCAGCGCCTATAACGAGGATTACCACATTTTCCAGACCACCAAGGAAGAGCCCCTGATGCGCGCGTTGCGCAACGGGCTTTATGGTGCCGGGATCGCCGTGGAGAACACCAAGGGCGAGGCGGATGCCGGGCAGGCCGAGGTCAACGTGCGCTATGCCGATGCGCTGACCACGGCGGACCAGCACACGATCATCAAGCAGGCCACCAAGGAAATCGCCCATGCCCATGGCAAGTCGGTGAGCTTCATGGCCAAGTACGACCATACAAAGGCCGGATCGTCGAGCCATGTGCACCAGTCGCTCTGGGGGCTGGATGGCACCGCCGCTTTCGCGGACAAGACGGACCCGAACGGCATGTCGGCGGTGATGAAGCAGTTCCTCGCCGGGCAACTGGCCCATGCACGCGAAATCACGATCTTTCTGGCGCCCTGGGTCAACAGCTACAAGCGCTTCTGCATCGGCCTGTTCGCGCCGACCAAGGCCGTCTGGTCGGCGGACAATCGCACGGCGGGGTTCCGTGTCTGCGGCGCGGGCACCAAGGCGGTACGGGTCGAATGCCGCATCGGCGGCGCCGACCTGAACCCCTATACCGCCTGCGCGGCCTTGCTGGCGGCCGGGCTTGACGGGATCGAGAAGGGAATGGCGCTGGAGCCCGAGTTGAAGGGCGACGGCTATTCCGCCAAGGGGGTGCGAGAAATCCCGCATACGCTGCGCGAGGCGGCGGATCTGGCGGCGGGGTCCGAATGGCTGCGCTCGGCCCTGGGGGATCAGGTCGTCGACCATTACGTCCACGCCGCGCGCTGGGAAATCAGCGAAACCGACCGCGTGGTGACCGATTGGGAATTGAAGCGCGGGCTGGAGCGGGCGTAAGCCCCCACCGCATGGATAACGGCGCCGGATGGGCGCGAGAGGTGATGCGATGACCAAGATGATCCAATGTATCTCGCCCGTGGACGGGCGGGTCTATGCCGAGCGTCCGGCCCTGACGCTGGAGGCTGCAAAGGCCGCCGTCGCCCGCGCCAAGGCGGCGCAAAGGGACTGGGCCGCCCTGCCGCTGGCCGAGCGCATCGCGCGGGTCAAGGCGGGGGTGGCGGCGCTGAATGCCGACAAGCCGCGCATCGTCGAGGAACTGGCGTGGCAGATGGGCCGCCCGACGCGCTATGGCGGCGAATTCGGCGGGGTCAACGACCGCACCGCCTATATGGCCGAGATCGCCGAGGCGACGCTGGCGCCGACGATGGTCGAGGACAGCGACCGGTTCCGCCGCTATCTGGCGCGCGAACCGGTCGGCGTGGTGTTTGTCATCGCGCCGTGGAATTACCCTTATCTCACCTCGATCAACACCATCGTTCCGGCGCTGATTGCTGGGAATTCGGTGGTGCTGAAGCACGCGACGCAAACGCTGGTGGTGGGCGAGCGTCTGGCGGAGGCGTTTCATGCGGGCGGCGTTCCAGCGGATGTGTTCCAGAATGTGGTGCTGGACCATGCGACGACCGAGGCGCTGATCGGGGCGAAATCCTTCGGCTTTGTGAACTTTACCGGCTCGGTGGCGGGTGGGGCGGCCATCGAGCGCGCGGCGGCGGGCACCTTCACCGGCACCGGGCTGGAACTGGGCGGCAAGGATCCGGGCTATGTGCGCGCCGATGCCGATCTGGATGCGGCGGTCGACAGCCTGATGGACGGCGCGATGTATAACGCCGGTCAGTGCTGCTGCGGGATCGAGCGGATCTATGTGCATGAATCGCTCTATGATGCCTTCGTGGAAAAGGCGGTCGCCTGGGTCAAGGCGCTGAAACTGGGCAACCCGTTCGACCCCGCCACCACCATCGGCCCGATGGCCAACGTCCGTTTCGCCCGCACCGTGCGCGCGCAAATCGCCGAGGCGGTGGCGGCGGGCGCAAAGCCGCTGATAGACCCCGCGCTGTTCCCGGAAGATGACGGCGGCGCCTATCTGGCACCGCAGATTCTGGTCAACGTCGATCATTCCATGCGGGTGATGATGGAGGAATCCTTCGGCCCCGTCGTTGGCATCATGAAGGTCTCGGGCGACGAGGAAGCCATCCGGCTGATGAACGACTCGCCCTATGGCCTGACCTGTTCCTTGTGGACGCAGGACCCGGACGCAGCGGCCGAGATCGGCGCGCGGCTGGAAACCGGCACGGTCTACATGAACCGCTGCGATTATCTGGACCCGGCCCTGTGCTGGACCGGCTGCAAGGACACGGGGCGCGGTGCGGCCCTGTCGGCGCTGGGCTATCATTCGGTCACGCGGCCGAAATCCTATCACATGAAGAAGGTGACGAAATGAGCGTTCCCAACAGGAACTGGTCCTATCCGACCGCGATCAAGTTCGGCGTGGGGCGGATTGGCGAACTGGCGGATCACTGCAAGGCGACCGGCATCCATCGCCCGCTTCTGGTGACCGACCGCGCGCTGGCGGCGCTGCCGATCACGGCGCAGGCGCTGGATGTGCTGGCGGCGGCGGGGCTGGGCCGGGCGGTGTTTTCCGGCGTTGACGCCAACCCGACCGAGGCCAACATGGTCGAGGGGATCGCCGTCTACAAGGCGGGTGGGCATGACGGGGTGATCGCCTTTGGCGGCGGCTCGGCGCTGGATCTGGGCAAGATGATCGCGCTGATGGCGCATCAGCGGGCGGATCTGTCGGTCTGGGATCTGGAGGATATCGACGACTGGTATACCCGCGCCGATTCGTCGAAAATCGCGCCGGTGATTGCCGTGCCGACGACGGCAGGCACAGGGTCCGAGGTGGGCCGCGCGGGCGTGCTGACCAATTCGGCAACCCACAAGAAAAAGATCATCTTCCATCCCGGGCTGATGCCAAAGGTCACGATCTGCGACCCGGCGCTGACGGTGGGCATGCCGCGCTTCATCACCGCAGGCACCGGGATGGATGCGCTGGCGCATTGCCTTGAGGCCTTTTGCAGCCCCTTCTATCACCCGATGTCGCAGGGCATCGCGCTGGAGGGCATGCGGCTGGTGTTCGAAAACCTGCCCACGGTTTATGCCGAACCGGGCAATCTGGAGGCTCGCGCGCACATGATGTCGGCGGCGGCCATGGGTGCGGTGGCGTTCCAGAAGGGGCTGGGGGCGATCCACAGCCTCAGCCACCCGATTGGCGCGGTCTATAACACCCATCACGGCACCACGAACGCCGTGGTCATGCCGATGGTGCTGGACATGAACCGCCCGGCGATCGAGGACCGCATCGCGCGTGCCGCCGCCTATCTCGGCATCGCGGGCGGGTTCGACGGCTTCCGGGCCGCCGTGATGGATCTGCGCGCCACGCTGGCGATTCCGGCCAATCTGACGGCCCTGGGCGTGACGAACCCCGATCTGGACACGCTGACCGAAATGGCGCTGGAGGATCCGTCCTGCGGCGGCAACCCGGTGGAGATGACGCGCGAGAACACCCGCGCGCTGTTCGAGGCGTGTCTGTAAGGAAAAGCGAGGGGGGCATTCTGCCCCCCTCGTGCTAAGCGCTCATCCCCTCGGGGCGTTTGCCATCCGCGGCGCGGTCTGTCGGCCCTTGCGCCCCCGGTGACACTGGCTATAACCCCCCTCAATTTGCGCGCCGCCCGGGCAGGGCTGGCGCGATCATGCGCGCACGGGGTCCGACATGCCGAAAAGAACCGATATCTCCTCGATCATGATCATCGGTGCGGGGCCCATCGTGATCGGGCAGGCCTGCGAGTTCGACTATTCCGGCGCGCAGGCATGCAAGGCATTGCGCGAGGAAGGGTACCGTGTGATCCTGGTCAACTCGAACCCGGCCACGATCATGACCGATCCGCAACTGGCCGATGCCACCTATATCGAGCCGATCACCCCCGAGGTTGTCGCCAAGATCATCGAAAAGGAACGCCCCGACGCGTTGCTGCCGACGATGGGCGGGCAGACAGCGCTGAACACGGCGCTGGCGCTCGATGACATGGGGGTGCTGGAGAAATTCGGCGTGACGATGATCGGCGCCAAGCGCCACGCCATCGAAATGGCCGAAGACCGCAAGCTGTTTCGCGAGGCCATGGACCGCATCGGCCTGGAGAACCCCAAGGCGACCATCGTGTCGGCGCCCAAGGTCAACGGCCGCTATGATGTGAAGGCCGGGGTGGCGCAGGCGCTGGAGGCGCTCGATTACGTCGGCCTGCCCGCGATCATACGCCCTGCCTTTACGCTCGGCGGTACCGGCGGCGGCGTGGCCTATAATCGCGATGATTACGAGGCCATCGTGAAATCGGGGCTAGAGGCCAGCCCGGTCGCGCAGGTGCTGGTGGATGAATCCCTGCTGGGCTGGAAGGAATACGAGATGGAGGTGGTCCGCGACACGGCGGACAACGCGATCATCGTCTGTTCCATCGAAAACGTCGACCCGATGGGCGTGCACACCGGTGACAGCATCACCGTCGCCCCGGCGCTGACGCTGAC
>CALEZJ010000630.1 GCA_937927885.1 uncultured Paracoccaceae bacterium
GGCCAGAACATAGCCGGACAGACCCGCCAGTCCCCAGCCGGGAAACCGCAGCCTCTTGCGCGCCAGCGCCCAGCCCAGCACCAGCGCCATCGGCAGCATGATCTGAAACGCAAAGCGCTGCATGTAGTTCATCAGCAGGTCCGAGCCCGAGTAGGAATAGCCGACCGCGCCGAAATAGAGCACCAGCGCCAACCCCGTGCGCCGGTGGCCGAAGGCCAGCACCAACAGACCGGGCAGCGCCCAGGGCAGGATGCGGACCGCCTGCGACAGCGAAATACCGTCGCCGGACTTGATGAAATAGGTGTTCGGCAGCGCCTGGCCGAACCACGCCAGGTGAAAGCCGAAATACAGTGCCGCCATTGCCCCCAGTGCCGCCAGATGTGCCACCAGCACCCGGCGCGGGGCCGCCGCCATCAGCAGCATCAGAGGGTGAAGGCCGTAGAGCAGCCAGGCCTCGGGCCGGGTCAGCACCAACAGCAGCGCCAGCCCCAGTGCCGCGCGCCAGTGGCCCAACCGCTGCGTGATGAACCACAGCGCCAGCGCGCCGCCATAAAGCACTGTCTCCAGGCCCGAGACAGCATGCGCCACAGTTGCGGGCAGGACCATCAGCAGCGCCAGCAGAAAGGCCATGCGCCCCCTGACCTCGGCCAGCCGGATCAGCGCCCAGCCGATCCCGGCCAGAACCCCCAGCGACAGCAGCTTGAACGCCAGCACCATGTCCCAGCCCGCCGCCGCAACCGGGATCGAGGCCAGCGCGAAAACCGGGTTGGTATAGGCTTGCGTAAGGTCGAAGGCATCGGGGTTATAGGCCCATATCCCGTGATGGATCAGGTTGAAACCATATCGCCAGGTGATAAAGGCATCGTCCACCGTGAAGCGGCCGAAGACCCAGAAATTCCCCAGCGCCACCAGTATCAGGAGCACGGACAGCGTGGTCAGGGGGCGCGGAGGGGTCACGGGAACTCGCATCTGGGATCGGCGCGACGATAGTCGGGCCGCCCCTTGCCTTCAAGCCGAGGGGAGGCCATCCTCTGGCAAACCCGATCGAGGCGCCATGTACACCCCCGCCCATTTCGACCTGACCGACCCCGACGAGACCGCGCGGCTGATGGCCTCCTTCCCGCTGGCGGCTCTGGTGGCGCTGACCCGGGCCGGTCTGGTCGCCAACCATCTGCCGCTGCTTCGGCAGGGCGAGGCGCTGATCGGCCATGTGGCGCTGGCCAATGACCTGCACCGCGAAGTGGCCGAGGGCGCGCCGGTGCTGGCGATCTTCACCGCAGGCGATGCCTATGTCAGCCCGAACTGGTATCCAAGCAAGGCCCAGACCCACCGCGCGGTGCCCACCTGGAATTACCGGGCAGTGCATGTGCACGCGACCCTCCACTGGTCGCACGAGGCGCGCGACAAACGCCGTGCGGTCAGCCTGCTGACCACACATCACGAGCAGGCCGTGAACGGCGCCGCGGGCTGGAAGATGGGCGATGCGCCGCCGGATTTTCTCGACGACATGCTGGACCGGATCGTCGCCTTTCGCCTTGCCATCACCCGTATCGAGGCCAAGGCCAAGCTGAACCAGAACCGCAGCGCCGAGGACGTGGCTGCGGTCGCGCGCGCGTTCGGTGAAGCCGGTCTGAGCATGATGGCCGACGCGATGGGCAAGGCACAGGAATCCTGACCACTCGCGGCACCGCGAATGCGATGGCCCTTGCCCCAGAACGGCCAAGCGCCTAAAGGGTGGCGCATCCGACCCAGCACAGCCAATCGGGGGCCCCGACCATGCAACCTTGGCACAGCCATCCCTTCGACGATGACAAGCTGAAAGAGGAATGCGGTATCTTTGGCGCGGTCGGCGTGCAGGATGCGGCGAATTTCGTGGCGCTGGGACTGCATGCCCTCCAGCACCGGGGGCAGGAGGCGGGCGGGATCATCACCCACGACGCCGAACGGGGGTTCCAGTCTGCGCATCGGTTTGGACTGGTGCGCGACAATTTTACCTCGGCAAAGCTGATGGAAACGCTGCCCGGTTCGATCGGCATCGGCCATGTGCGCTATTCCACCGCCGGATCGAAAGGCGCGACCGCGATCCGTGACGTGCAGCCCTTCTTTGGCGAGTTCTCCATGGGTGGCGCGGCGATTGCCCATAACGGCAACCTGACCAATGCCGAAGCGATCCGCCGTGAACTCATTGAACGCGGGTCGATCTTTCAGAGTTCGTCGGATTCCGAATGCATCATCCACTTGATGGCGCGCTCGATCCAGCGGTCGATTTCCGAGCGGCTCAAGGACGCGCTGCGTCGGGTCGAGGGTGCGTTTTCGGTCATCGCCATGACCCGCACCAAGCTGATCGGCGTGCGTGACCGACTTGGCGTGCGGCCGCTGGTCCTGGGCCGGGTGGGCGATGGCTGGGTTCTGGCGTCGGAAACCTGCGCGCTCGACATCATCGGTGCCACCTTCGAGCGCGAGATCGAACCCGGCGAAATGGTGGTGATCGACGCCAAGGGCGTGCAGTCGACGCGCCCGTTCGAACGCACGTCGCCGCGCTTTTGCATTTTCGAGCAGGTCTATTTTTCGCGCCCTGACAGCATCATCGGCGGGCGTTCGGTCTACGAAACCCGTCGCCAGATCGGCGTGGAACTGGCGCGCGAGGCCCCGGTCGAGGCGGATCTGGTGTGCCCGGTGCCCGATTCGGGCACCCCGGCGGCGATCGGTTATGCGCATGAAAGCGGTATCCCCTTTGGCATGGGCATCATCCGCAACCAGTATATGGGGCGTACCTTCATCGAGCCTTCGGAACAGATCCGCAACATGGGTGTGCGGTTGAAGCTGAACGTGAACCGCGCGCTGATCGCGGGCAAGCGGGTGGTGCTGGTCGATGACAGCGTCGTGCGGGGAACTACCAGCCAGAAGATCAAGCAGATGATCCAGGAGGCGGGCGCGAGCGAGGTCCATTTTCGCATCGCCAGCCCGCCGACCATGTGGCCGTGCTTCTACGGGGTGGACACGCCGGAACGGTCGAAACTGCTGGCGGCGCGGATGAGCGAGGACGAGATGCGCGATTTCATCGGCGTCGACAGTCTGAAATTCGTCTCGCTGGACGGGCTTTACCGTGCTGCGGGCGAGGCGGGCGGGCGAAATCCCGCCAGCCCGCAGTTCTGCGATGCGTGTTTTTCCGGGGATTACCCGGTGGTGCCGTCGGACATGATCGAACGCGGGTTCGAACTGAAAGCTGCCGAATAGGGCGCTGCCCCGGAAAAGGTGGTCCCGGGAAAGCGCAAGACGCTGGGCGCCGCTGTCGTAACGCGGGCGGCCATCCGTCGGTTTCGGTCAGTCGGTTTCCGTGGGCCCGGCGGTGCCCAGCGCCACCCGCGCCACCTCGGTCTGGCCAAAGAGCAGGCGCGCTTCCGCCAGATCGGCGGGCACGACCCACAGCATCCGCCGTTCCGCCCCGCGTCCGATGGCCGTGCCGTTGAACTGGCTGTCCAGGATGCGCCGCATGAAGCGCTCGCCCACCAGCCCCATCGTCGCGCCCTGCGCGTCGACCAGCCGGAAGTTGTGGGTGTGCCAGTTGAACTGCTCCGAGCCGTCGACGTTGTTGGTGGCAAGCCCGGTGACCTCGACCGCAAGCTCGACCAGCAGATGACCGGCAGGGGCGGTGATCGTCGAGGTCATCAGCGTTGCATCGCGTCCGTCCTCGATGCGGGCGGTCTGAAACCGGCGGATCCCGGTGATGCGAAAGCTGGCAAAGCTGGCGGCGTCCTCTTCGGCGGTGGGTGCGGGAACGGGGACCGTGCCTTCGAACCGCGCCTCGCCGGTGATGCGCAGGGTGGCGCTGGTCACGGCCTTTGGAACCCGGAAAAGACCGTTCCAGTAGAGGTCGGCGTCGGTGGTCGGAAAGTCACGCGGCCTGCGGCCCGACATGCTGCGCGCCATCAGCGACAGCTGGCCCCAGCTTGGGTAACCGCCGAGGGGCTCCAGTTCACTGCCGTCGGGCAGCACCAGCCGGATGTCGCGGGTATTGACCTGCACCCGATCAAAGGTCTCGCTCCAGGGGCCATCAAAGACGGCGCGCACGTCCAGCAGGACATGGCCGGGCACATGCACCACCTCGACCAGCCCTGCGGGGCGCCGGTCGCTTTCCTGCCAGCTGATCGCCGACTCGTAGGACCTTGCCGTCAGGCTGAGCGCGGTCAGATCGACCTGGGCCAAGGCCGCAAACGGGGCCAGGGCCGACAGGATCGCATAGGTGGCAACGCGGGAAATCTTCAGGGTCATGGACGACTTTCCTCCTGTGGCCCGCGGGGCGGGCGGCTGGGCGGCGACCAGACGGGGCGGGATCCGCACCCTTCCCGCCGCCGTGGGGGAGTCTAGCAGCCGACAGGCCGCGCGTCCTTGACCCAGCACAAGGCAGGGGCGGCGGGAAGGAAATCGACCCTTGCGCCGCCTTGCCCGCTCAGGCCCGGATGCCCGAGAAGCGCGCGGCCCAGTCCTCGCGCGCCTCGTCGGTGATCTTGGCGAACAGCACCTCGGGCGTGGTGAAGGCATGGCCCGCGGGCAGATGGGTCAGCGCCGCGCCGACATCTCCGGGCCAGGACCAATCCGTGCAGTTCAGTGCAGCCATCATCGCCTCGGCCGCGTCGGGGATGAAGGGGCGCGACAGCACCGCATAGAGCCGGATCAGGTTCAACGCCAGGCGAACCTGCGCCGCGGCCCGCGCCGGGTCGGTCTTGATCGTGGTCCAGGGCGCCGCCTCTTGCAGGTATTCGTTGCCCAGGACCCAGAGCGCGCGCAGTTCGGCGGCGGATTTGCGCACCTCCATTGCCTCCATGAAGCCCTCGTAGGACTTCAGGCGCGTGGTCAGGTCGGCGATCAACCGCGCCTCGCGCGGGCCGGTTTCGCCGCCCTCGGGCACCACCTCGCCGAATTTCGCGCGGCAGAACTTGGTCACGCGGCTGACGAGATTGCCCAGCACATCTGCAAGGTCCTTGTTCACCGAGGCCTGGAAATTCTCCCAGGTGAATTCGCTGTCGCTGGATTCGGGGGCGTGGCTGAGAAGCCACCAGCGCCAGTAATCCGGCGGCAGGATCGACAGCGCCTGATCCATGAACACGCCGCGGCCCTGGCTGGTGCTGAATTGGCCGCCGTCATAATTGAGGTAGTTGAAGGACTTGATGTAGTCGACCAGCTTCCACGCCTCGCCCGAGCCCATCAGCGTCGCCGGGAAGGACAGCGTGTGGAAGGGCACGTTGTCCTTGCCCATGAACTCGATGTAGCGCACGTCTTCGGCGCCATGATCCTTGCGCCACCAGCGCAGCCAGGCGGCATCGTCCAGCCCCTGCGCATCGGCCCATTCGGCGGTGGCGGCGATGTATTCGATCGGGGCGTCGAACCAGACGTAAAAGACCTTGCCCTCCATCCCCGGCCAGTCCTTCTCGCCGTCCTTGACCGGCACGCCCCAGTCGAGATCGCGCGTGATGCCGCGGTCCTGCAACCCGTCACCGTCATCAAGCCATTTCAGCGCGATCGAGGTGGTCAGCACCGGCCAGTCGGACTTGGCGCTGATCCAGTCGCGCAACTGGTCGCGCATCGCCTTTTGGCGCAGGAACAGGTGGCGGGTTTCGCGCACTTCAAGGTCGGTCGAGCCCGAGATCGCCGAGCGCGGGTTGATGAGGTCGGTGGGGTCCAGTTGCTTGGTGCATTCCTCGCACTGGTCGCCGCGCGCACGGGGGTTGCCGCAGTTCGGGCAGGTGCCCTCGATATAGCGGTCGGGCAGAAAACGGCCGTCGGCGTTGGAATAGACCTGCTTTTCGGCCACTTCCGCGATCAGCCCGGCGGCCTTCAGGCGGCCCGCGAAATGCTGGGTCAGCCGGTGATTGCGCGCCGAGGACGAGCGACCGAAATGGTCGAACGACAGGCGGAAGCCGCGCGCAAGGTCGGCCTGCACCTGATGCATTTCGGCGCAGTAAGCGTCTACCGGCTTGCCCGCCTTGGCGGCGGCCAGTTCGGCGGGGGTGCCGTGTTCGTCGGTGGCACAGATGAACATGACCTCGTGGCCGCGCGCGCGCATGTAGCGGGCGTAAAGGTCGGCGGGCAACTGGCTGCCGACCAGATTGCCCAGGTGCTTGATCCCGTTGATATAGGGCAGGGCCGAGGTAATTAGGATGCGCGCCATGGCGGGGCTGTTCCTGTGCTGGGGAGCGGTTCGCAGGCGTGCTTACAGCATGGGGCGGGGCGCTGCCATCCCCCCGCTTGTCCCGCGTGCACCTTGCCGTGAGCGGATTGCAACATCATTGACGCAAGGGGCGGCGCCAAGGCAAGGTTTGCCCATGCTGGCAGCCAGCCAGAAAGCAAGGGGTATTTTCATGACGCACAGATCCAGGGCCCGTCTGGCCAAGACAACCGCCATTGCGGCGCTGATGCTGCCGATGGCCGCAGGTGCCGCGCTTGGCCAAAGTTCCGGCTTTGCCATCGAGATCAGTCCGTCGGCGGATTATTACACGCCCGTACGGGTCGGCGCCCGGGTCTTCGGGCTGGCGTCGGAACCGGCCGCGGCCTACGTGCGGGGCTGCCAGGGGCATGTTCTGGCGGAATCCGCCGGCGCCGCCTTTGAAGTGACCGAGGGCTTTGACACCCTGTCGTTCACCGGCGCGGGCGAGGGGCTGGTCAGCCTGGTTCTGGGGACACCGGACGGTCTCTACCGCTGCGCGCTGGCGGACGATCAGGGGTTTGTCGCCACCCATCTGGCCGGTGCCGCGGCCGGGCGCTATACGGTGTGGCTGGGTGGTGCGGAAGGGGCCGAGATCAACGCCCGTCTCTTTGCGTCGCAGGCTCCGGTGTCGGCGATCGAATTGTTCGGGCTTGACCTGTCACGTCTGGGCGAACCGCGGGCGGGTCGCCATGTCTACGCCGCCAGCGCGGAAACCGGTCGGCAGGAACTGGCGATGGGCGCGCGGCTCTATCCCGAAAGCGAATTGCGCCCGCTGAGTTCCGAGGGTTGCTGGGGCTACGGGCGTCTTGACGCCGCCGATGTGGTCCTGACCCGCGATCAGGATGGCGGGCGGTTCAGCCTTTTTGCCACCTCCGAGCGCGATCTGGTGATAGCGGTGGTGGATCCGACCGGCGCCGTCCATTGCAACGATGACACCTGGCAGTTGAACCCCGCTGTCACCTTCGACTACGCGCCCGCGGGGGATTACCATGTCTTCGTCGGCGCCTATTCGCAGGGTGGCGATGGGGTCTATGACCTCTTTGCCTCGGAAGGCGCGCCGGCCTTTTCCAACGCAATGGTCGATCTGAACGGGGCGCCCAGACAGGGCTATGTGTTCTTCGACATCAACGCCGCCGGGCAGGGCCAGCTTCTGGCCACCGCGCCGGTCAGCGCCCGCGACCCGGTCGAGATGCTTCCGACCGGCACCTATTGTGCCGGTTTCACCGACCTTTCCGCGCCCGACGTCGTGCTGACGATGGATGCGGCGCAGCCGATGATCTCGATCTATGCGGCATCCAGCGGTGACCTGACGCTGGCGGTGCGCGCGCCCGATGGCACCTGGAGTTGCAATGACGATGCTCAGGGTCTCAACCCGGGTGTCAGCCTGACCAATGCGCAGGCAGGGGACTATCTGGTGTGGGTCGGCGCCTACAATCCCGGCGACAGCTCGACCTACAACCTCTATGCCTCGATGGGCTCGCCGAACTGGCAGGCTGCCGGTTCGGGGTCGGGCACGACCCCGGTGACACCCGCAGTGTCCCTGGATGCCGGGGCCGAGCCTGCCGCCGCGCGCCTGTCCTTTGGCCCGGGCACCAGGATCGACCCGCGGGTGATCTTCGATATTGCCTCCAGCCAGACCGAGGCTTTCGGCCTTGGCGACGGTTGTGCGGGCTTCATCACCCCGTCGCGCCCGGATGTCGTGATCGACGCCGAGCCGGGACTGCCGCAGCTGATGGTCTACATGGTCAGTGACTCGGATGGCACGCTGGTCGTGCAGGGCCCGGATGGGCAACTGCATTGCAACGATGATTTCGAGATGCTCAATCCCGGTGTGATGATCCAGAACCCGGCAGCGGGCGCCTATGCGGTCTTTGCCGGTACCTACATGGGCAACGGCGGTGTCGCCACACTCGGTGTTACCATCGCCACCCCGGCCTGGGTCATGGATCGCGAGAACTGAGACCTCACCGCCCCCCTGCCCAAAAGCCGGGGGGTCCTGTTTTCGCTGTGCCGTTTTCGGGGGAAAACCCATGGGCCTGATGTTGTCGCTCCGTGCCGGGCTTCCGGCCGTTCTGGCGGTGTCGCTGACCCTGCCGTCACCTGCGGCGGCGCAGGCCAATACGTGCCGCTGGGCCAACGACAACGAATGCGACGAGGCCCGTTATGGAGGCACCGGCGCCTGCGAGACCGGTACAGACGCCAACGATTGCCGGGTCGAGGCCGCCGCCTGGCAACGCCTGATGGACGCGGTGCCGCAATCGGTGCGCGCGCGCCTTGGCAACGACACCTGCCGCTGGGCGCATGACCGCGAATGCGATGACGTCAATTTCGGTGGCACCGGTGCCTGCACACCCGGCACCGACGCCAACGATTGCCGTGCGCTGGCCATCGGCGGCGACGAGACCTGCCGCTGGTCACGCGACGGCGAATGCGACGAGCCGGGGATTGGCACCGGGGTCTGCACCTCGGGCACCGATACCGCCGATTGCGCGCCGGTGGCCTTCCTGCGGAATCGTACCAACACCTGCTCGACCGCCTTCAACGGCATCTGCGAGGAACCCGGCGCGGGCCGCGGTGCCTGCTCGGCCTATACCGACACGGCCGATTGCGTCGGCCGTCAGCGTCCGCCGCAGGCGCGCGACCACTTCTTTGGCCTCGATGAACGCGTGCTGGTCGATGTGACGCAGATGCCCTGGCGAGCCGTCGGTCTGCTGACCTTCGAGGACGGGTCCTGCACCGGCATCCTGATTGCCCCACGCCTTGTCGCGACCGCGGCGCATTGCATGCTGTCCGAAGGCGGGCGCCCGTCCAAGGTCACCAGTTTTCGCGCCGGGGCCTCGGGTACTACGGACCTGGGCTCGGCCAATGTGATCGCCTCGGTGGTCGCGCCGGACTATTCGCCCGACTCGGCCCCCCCCGGCGGCGGCAACGGCGACGACTGGGCGATCCTGACGCTGGACCGCGACCTGGGGCGCGAGGTCGGTTTCGTGCGGCCCTTCGTGCTGGCCAAGGATGAACTGGCCACCATCCGCAACGGGGAATTCCTTGTCAGCCAGGCGGGATACAGTTGGGACACCGGGCGGCACCTGTCGGGGCACATGAACTGCCGCGTGCTGAATGCCTACCGCGATGGCTCGTTCATCCACACCTGCGACACCACGCGGGGGGATTCGGGCTCGCCGATCATGACGCAGATCAATGGCGAATGGCGTCTGATCGCGGTGGACAGCCAGTTCTTCGACCCCCAGCCCCCCTTCCCGCAGATGTCGTCGTCGCATCTGGCGGTGGACACGCGCGCCTTTGCGGCTGAACTGCGCAGGCAGGGCGCGCTGGACTAGGCAGCCCGCACGATTGAAGCCGCCCGCCGGTCCCCGCGCGGGCGGTTCGGTCTGTCAGTCGCCGACTTTCTTCACGAACTGCGATTTCAGGCCGATCTGACCGACGCCCGGGATCTTGCAGTCGATGTCGTGATCACCCTCGACCAGCCGTATGCCGCGCACCTTGGTGCCGACCTTGATCACGCTCGACGAGCCTTTCAGCTTCAGATCCTTGATGACCGTCACCGTGTCGCCATCGCTCAGCACCACGCCGACCGAGTCGCGCACCACCGGGGTTTCTTCGGTCGCGGGTGACCATTCATGCCCGCATTCCGGGCAGGCGAGCAGGGTCTGGGCCTGATAGGTAAAGGCCGAACGACATTCGGGGCAGGGGGGCAAGGTCTGAGTCATGTCACCGCTATAGACCCGGTGCCGAGGCGAAGAAACCCCAGCCTTGCCGCCTTTGTCCACAGTTATTTTTCCTTTACAGGGTTCCCTGCTTGCCTCACTATATCTAGTAAGAACGGCAGCAAGGAACTGCCGCAGTTTGTCAGGGTCACAGCAGTTTGTGGTGCCGACACCCATTGAGGCTAGAACAGAGAAAGCCGGGGCATGCCCTTGTCCGAGGATCTTTTGAGCGACGAGATCCATCCGATCGACATCGTCGAAACGCTGGCCCAGCACCATGCTTGGGAATTCGATCGCGTAGGTGACGACCAGATCGCCATGGCGGTCGAAGGCCAGTGGCGCAGCTATTCGCTGACCCTCGCATGGTCGGGGCGGGATGAAACGCTGCGGCTGATCTGCACCTTCGAGATGGAGCCACCCGAGGCGCGGATGGCCGAGCTTTACGAAGTTCTCAATCTTGCCAATGACATGATGTGGTCGGGCGGGTTCACCTATTGGCGGCCGCAGTCGCTGATGGTCTGGCGCTACGGCCTTTTGCTCAGCGGCAAGCAGATGGCCGCGCCCGAGCAGATCGACCAGATGATCCATGCCGCCGTTGGTGCCTGTGAGCGGTTCTATCCCGCGTTCCAGTTGGTTGCCTGGGCCGACCGCGCGCCCGAGGATGCGCTGAAACTGGCGATCAACCAGGCCTACGGACGCGCCTGACCCCCTTTCCCCCGCGCGCCCGCGCCGCTAGGCTGGCCCGAAAACGGGGGGACTGATGAACCGTCACGATCTGGAAATGCGCGGCCTGGTGATCCTGGGCTGCGGCAAGATGGGCTCGGCGCTGCTGGAGGGTTGGCTGGCCTCGGGGCTGCCGCCTGCGTCGGTGCATGTGATCGAGCCGAACCCCTCGGACTGGCTGCGCGCGACGGGTGTGGCCCTGAACCAGCCCCTGCCCGCCGCCCCGGCGATGGCGCTGCTGGCGGTCAAGCCGCAGATGATGGGCGCGGCACTCCCCGCGTTGCAGGCTCTCGGGGGCGGGTCGACGGTGTTCCTGTCCATCGCCGCCGGCACCTCGATGGCAACGATCGAGGCGACCCTGGGCGCAGGCACCCCGGTGATCCGGGCCATGCCCAACACACCCGCCGCCGTGGGCCGGGGCATCACCGCGCTGATCGCCAACCCGCGGGTGCCCGCCGCGGCGCTTTCCCTGGCGTCGGACCTGATGGGGGCCGTCGGCCAGACCGTGTTGCTGGACAGCGAAAGCCAGATGGACGCCGTCACTGCCGTCTCGGGCTCGGGGCCGGCCTATGTGTTCCACCTGATCGAGACCCTTGCCGCCGCCGGTGTCGCGCAGGGCCTGCCCGAAGGCGTTGCGATGCAGCTTGCGCGCGCCACCATCACCGGGGCGGGGGAACTGGCATACCGCTCGCCTGAAAGCGCCGCGCAACTGCGTGTCAACGTTACCTCGCCGGGCGGAACAACCGCCGCTGCACTCAGGGTGCTGATGGACGAAGCAACCGGCTTTCCCGCCCTCCTGACCCGCGCCGTCAAGGCCGCCGCTGATCGTTCCCGCGAGCTTGGACAATGATTTCCTTTGACGATTTCGAAAAGGTCGATATCCGCGTCGGAACCGTGCTGACCTGCGAACCCTTCCCCGAGGCACGCAAGCCTGCGTGGAAGCTCAGCGTTGATTTCGGCCCCGAGATCGGGGTGAAACGCTCGTCGGCGCAGATCACCGTGCACTATGGCCCGCAGGACCTGATCGGCCGTCAGGTGCTGGGCGTGGTCAATTTCCCGCCCCGGCAGATCGGCCCGATGCGCTCCGAGGTGCTGGTGCTGGGGCTATATGACGGCAAGGGCGCGGTGGTGGTGATCGGCCCCGAACGCCCCGTGCCCAATGGCGAAAGGCTTTGCTGATGAAGCTCTTCATCAGCCGTCCGCTGCCCGATGCGGTGATCGAAGCCGCCCGCGCTGCCTTTGACGTGACTCTGCGCGGCTCGAACGCGCCCCTGGGCGTGGCAGAAATGACCGAGGCCCTCGCCACTCATGACATTCTGATCCCCACACTGGGCGACCGCTTTCAGGCGCCGGTCTTTGCCGCCGTGCCGCAGCCGCGCGCGCGGCTGCTGGCCAATTTCGGCGTGGGATACAATCATATCGACACCGCCGCAGCGCGGGCTGTCGGGATCGCCGTGACCAACACACCCGGCGCCGTGACGGATGCCACGGCCGATATCGCCCTGACCCTGATGCTGATGAGCGCACGCCGAGCCGCCGAGGGCGAGCGCCTGGTGCGGTCCGGGCAATGGGAAGGCTGGCACCCCACGCAGATGCTGGGCTTGCACATCAGCGGCAAGACACTGGGCATCGTCGGCATGGGCCGCATCGGTCAGGCGATTGCCCGGCGCGCGCAACATGGCTTTGGCATGCGCATCCTTTACCACAGCCGCACGCCGCGCGATCTGCCGGATGCCACGGCGATGCCCAGCCTGCATGCCCTGATGGCGGCGGCGGATGTGGTGGTGATCTCGGTCCCCGCCACCCCCCAGACCCATCACTTGATCGGCGCCGCCGAACTGGCCCAGATGCAGCCGCACGCGCATCTCATCAACATCGCGCGCGGCGATATCGTCGACGAGGCGGCGCTGATCGACGCGCTTCAGGCGCGCCGGATTGGCGGCGCGGGTCTCGATGTCTATGAATTCGAACCAGTTGTGCCGCAGGCCCTGCGCGCCCTCGACAACGTCACCCTGCTGCCGCATCTGGGGACTGCCGCCCTCGAGGTGCGCACGCAGATGGGCTTCATGGCGCTCGACAATGCCTTGGCTTTCAAGTCCGGAAAGACCCTTCCCAATGCCGTCTGACCGCCGCCCCCTGCGCGACCTCGCGCTTGCCCTGCTGAACGCCACCCTCATGCTGGGTGTCGCGGTGCTGATCCTGATCGTCGTGCTGGTCGTGCAACTGCGCGGCCTGGCCAATGACCTGCAATCCGCAACGCAGCACCGGATCGACACCCTACAACCACAGATCGAGGCCGCCCGTGCCGAGGCGCGTGCCGCGCTTGAGGCCTTCCAGGCCGCGCACCCCGTCGCGCCCGGCGCCATCTCCCCGTCACCGTCGCCGCAACTGACCGAGTTGCGCGCGCTGGTGGAGCGGCTCGAATCGCTGCCCCCCGTCATCGAGACCGAGGCCCCCATGTTGCGCCAACTCGCGCTTGCCATCATCGCGACCGCTGCGCGAAACCTGCTGACACCTGTTCCCTGACCCGTTCATCCTGCCACAAAGACTCATCTTGACCCGGCCTGCGACAGGCGGTCCGCTGGACGTGGGGCGCCAAGCCGCTATGCTGGGGCGCAGAGGTGTCCATGTCCGCAATTCTCCCCGATCCCCAGGATCCTGATCGCCTGCCGCGTCTCGTACGGCTCTATCTGCGCCAGATTGCGCTGGGGTTTGCCCTTTCGGCCGTGTTCGTCGGCCTGCTTCTGGGCTTTGACGTTGCCAACTTGCGCAGCCTGATCCTGGCCACCAAAGGCGGCTGGCTGGCGGCCTTCCTGCTGTTCTTCTTCAACGGGCTCGTCTTTGCAGGAGTGCAATTCGCCATCAGCATCATGCGCATGGCCGACCCGGACGACAAAGGTCCGAAGGGCGGCCACGGTGCGCGGGTGACGACAGGCCGACTGGCGACCGTCCGTATCGATGCAAGGTAAGGGTGGCGGGCCCGCAGCGACCGTTTCGGGCGTGATTTCCCGAGAGCCTGACTGAACAGGTGGGCGCCAGATACCGAGGCCAGAACCCCGGCAGAGCCAGCCCCCTCGGAAATGCTTATCGGCCACTGGAAAAGAGCCGTCCACGCGAAGAGCAGCACCCGCCACCTGCCAATCTAGGGGTGCGCTCCGCCCGCTGCAAGGGCTGGACAGTGCTTGTTCTTGGTTTATTCTGGGTGAATGCGCGACGAATCCCTGCTACCCGGCCAAAGACTGCAGCGCGGCGTGGCGCGCCTTCTGCGCAGCCACGACTTTGCCACCCTTGACGAGGTGACGCCAGAACCCGGTTTGCGCGTCGATGTCATGGCGCTGGGGCCGCGCGGCGAGATCTGGGTGGTCGAATGCAAGTCCAGTCGCGCCGATTTCACCTCGGACCGCAAATGGCAGGGTTATATGGGCTGGTGCGACCGGTTCTTCTGGGCCGTTCCCGCTGATTTCCCGCAAGAGATCCTGCCCGAGGGGGCCGGACTGATTCTGGCCGACGACTGGTTCGGGGAAATCGTTGCCATGGCGCCCGAAAACCCGCTGGCGGGCGCGCGGCGCAAGGCATTGACGCTGAAATTTGCCCGGATGGCGGCGCTGCGCCATCAGGCTTTGCGCGATCCCAGGCCCTGAAACGACTGCGCCCCGCCGTCATTGGCGGGGCGACAGGGACGTCCGCAGGCCGTGCTTATTGCGATACGCTTTCCAGATAGGCCCACATGTCGGCTGCGCCGTTGGCCATGCGAAAGCTCATTGCCGAACGCGCGCTGTCACCGCCGCCATGGGCGCGGACCCAGGCCGTCGGGTCGGCCATGTACTCGACGAACAGCGCTTCGGTCCAGGTCAGGCCGGTGGCATTGATCGCCTGCATGGCGGGGCTATAGCGGAACCCGTCGACCGAACCCACCACACGGCCGGGCAGGCCATAAAGGTTCGGACCGGTGCGTCCGCCGCGCTGGATCGTGGTGTCGCCGTTGGCGATGGAATGGCAACTGCGGCAGCTTCCCCACAGGCCTTCGCCCGCGGCTGAGTCACCGGCGAGGGCGGCGGGGGCAAAGCTGACCATCGAGGTCATTGCCAGGGCCGACAGGGACAGGGCTTTCTTCATCACGGCTTTCTTGCTCCAGACTGTGAGGGCGTGACCGAGGCCTCGCCCATGAGTGGCTTGCGGTCTTATATGCCATCGCCGCGGGGCGGGGTCTAGGGAATGCAACAGAATGTCACAGCAAGGTGCAAAGACGTGAGCGCGATCATGCCTTCAGCCGGAACCCCCGCCGCAGCCAGTCCCAGGCCAAGGCCGACAGGACCAGCGTGGTCACCAGCGTCACCGCCAGCCCCAGCCAGGGGTCGCTGTCGGATTGGCCGAGGTAGGCAAAACGCGCGCCGTCGATCAGGTAGAAGATCGGGTTCAGATGGCTCGCAAGCGCCATCGCCGGGGGCATCGCGCTGATCGAATAGAAGGTGCCTGACAGGAACGACAGCGGAGTCACCACAAAGTTGGTGATCGCGGCGATCTGGTCGAACTTGTTGGCCAGCACACCGGCCAAGATCCCCAGCGCCCCCAGCAGCGCCGATCCGGTGACGCTGATGAGAAGAAGCCAGAGCGGATGCACAGGCCATTGCCCCAGGGCAAGGCCGACCGCCAGCACGATCACCCCGGCGACCAGCAACCCGCGTGCGATTCCGCCGGCAAGATATCCCGCGACCAGTTCCCAGGGTGCGAGGGGCGGCATCAGCGTGTCGACGATATTCCCCATGACCTTTGCCCCCACGATCGAGGACGAGGTGTTGGCGAAGGCATTCTGCACCACCGACATCATCAGGATACCCGGGGTCAGAAAGGCAATCAGCGGCACGCCCTCGACCGGGCCGCGCCCGGCGCCCATGGCCAGGGCAAAGATGCCCAGAAACAGCCCCGCGGTGACCAGCGGTGCCGCGACGGTCTGCTGCCAGACCGCCAGAAACCGCCGGGTCTCGCGCAGGGCAAGCGTTAGCAACCCGATCCGGTTCACCCGTCCGAACCGGCGCTGACCCATGGCGCGCAGGGATTCGGCGGCGTGGCGGATTTCGGTTGTCCGCAGATCAGAGGTCTGGATCATCGGGCTTTTCCTTCTCGGAACGCAATGCGGATGGCGCGGTTCTTGCCTTTGTGCTGCGCGCCTTGTATCTCGGCCCGTCCCCGCTAGAATAGGGGCAATCGTTGCCCGCTCCGCCGGACCGGGCCAAATGCTGTGGAGCGTGGCGCATGTCCTGGACCGACGAGCGGGTCGAATTGCTCAAGAAAATGTGGACCGAGGGCAAGTCGGCTTCGCAGATCGCCAAGGAGCTTGGCTCGGTCACCCGCAACGCGGTGATCGGCAAGGTTCACCGGCTGGGCCTGTCCAGCCGCGGCGGCGAGGGTGTGGCCGAGGTCGAAGGCGCTCCGGTCGTGGTGCCCGACGAGGTGGCGCCCGAAGTCAGCGCGCCCCCCCCTGTCGAGCCACCCCGTGCCGAGGTCATCGCCCCGATGGCCCTGCCCGAGGACGAGGGCGACGATGAGGACGAGGCCGCGATCCCCGCGCCTCGCATCGGCGCGCCGCTGTCCAGCGTTGTGGCGATGCCCGGCCGTCGGCCCATCGCGCCCGCGGGCCAGCCGCTGCCGCCGCAGCCCTCGGCCAACGAGATCTCGCCCGAGGCGCTGGCCAATGTGCGCGAGGTCGAGAAGACCGCGCGCAGGCTGGGGCTTATGGAACTGACCGAGCGGACCTGCAAATGGCCGATCGGTGACCCGGCGACCGAAGAATTCTGGTTCTGCGGCCTGCCCTCGGTCGCCGGCAAGCCTTATTGCGAGGCGCATGTCTCGGTGGCGTTCCAGCCGATGCAGGCACGTCGCGACCGGCGTCGCTGAGGCGTCTGGCCGGGCGGGGGGCTGCTCCCCGTGGCCAAGGGGCGACTCCTCGGGGGTATTTCAGGCACAAAGATGAGGCGCCGGGATGAAGATTGCCACCTTCAACATCAATGGCGTCAAGGCCCGGGCCGAGGTCCTGGCGCGCTGGCTGGACGAAAGCGCGCCCGATGCCGCTGTGCTGCAGGAGATCAAATCGGTTGATGAAGGGTTTCCGCGCGATCTGATCGAGGGGCGCGGCTATCATCTGGAGACCCATGGGCAGAAGGGTTTCAACGGGGTGGCGATCCTGTCGAAACTGCCGCTGGGGGATGTGCAGCGCGGGCTGCCGGGGGATGAGAGCGACGAACAGGCGCGCTGGATCGAGGCCGATCTGGGCCAGACCGGGCTGCGGTTGTGCGGGCTCTATCTGCCCAATGGCAACCCGGCGCCGGGACCGAAGTTCGACTACAAGCTGGGCTGGATGGCGCGTCTGCAGGCGCGGGCCGAGGTCCTGCTGGCGAGGGAACGCCCGCTGGTGCTGGCCGGGGATTACAACGTCATCCCCCAGCCGCTGGACGCGGCCCGCCCCGAGGCCTGGCGCGAGGATGCCCTGTTTCGCCCGGAAAGCCGCGCCGCCTTTCAGCGACTGCAGGCGCTGGGGCTCTATGATGCGGTGCGGCTGCGCCATCCCGGCCCGGGGATCTATTCGTTCTGGGACTATCAGGCGAATGGCTGGTTGAGGAATGACGGCATCCGCATCGATCATCTGCTCCTGTCACCGCAGGCCGCCGACCGGTTGCGCGATGCCTGGGTCGAAACCGGGCCGCGCGGCTGGGACAAGCCTTCGGATCACACGCCGGTGTGGATCGACCTGGACCTTCAGGGCTGAAAGCCGCCGTAGCGCCCGGCGCTGAACACCAGCGGCGCGCCCGACCGGTGATAGAGATGTTCGACGCGGCCGACGACGATGGCGTGGTCGCCGCCATCGTGAACCGCCTCCTGCCTGCAGGCAAAAATGGCGAGGCAACCGGGAAGCAGTGGCACGCCCTCAGGGGTGTGGCGCAGGCCGCTCAGGTCGAAATCCTCGCCATTGCGGGCAAAGCGCGCCCCCAGTGCGGCCTGGTCCGCGGCCAGCACATGGATCGCGAAATGCGACGCATCGGCAAAGGCCCCGAACCGGCGCGAGGCGCGGGCAGGCGACCACAGCACCAGCGGCGGATCGAGGCTGAGCGAGGCAAAGCTGTTGGCGGTGAT
>CALEZJ010000631.1 GCA_937927885.1 uncultured Paracoccaceae bacterium
CATCAGGGCTTCGCCGCCGAAGATCAGCATGAGGATCTTGTTGCAGGTCGGACAGGCAATCCCGACGAAACCCACCGTTCCTCCTGCTGCGGCGCGCCGAAGCCCGCAGGCGCTCGGAAGAGCGACGAAGGTTCCTGTCAATGCGGCGAGCAGTACCAGGGATGGAAATTCCCACGCACCGACGGGCGTCATCCGGACGAAGAGCGGGTTAGCCCAGACAGCAGAAACCGTTCCCATCGAAGCGAACACAAGCACTGCGCCCAACCAACCGCGCAGGAACGGGTGCCATACTTGCGGCCAGAACCAGATCGATTCTTTAACCGACATTACATTTCCTTATCGAGCAGTATGGTCCAACCGGACGATTTCGCCGTCGAAGGCGATCTGGAAGCGCCATCGCCCGCCCATGGAAAAGGTGCCGGCTCCCCTCCAGGAGCCGTCGGATCGGCGGAGCATTTGCACCGGTGTCCGCCCCATGTCGTGGCCGACCATGGTCATTGATACACTTGGTTGAATGAGCGTCGCGTCGTTGCTGCCCTCGTCGCTTTCGAACCTTACGGTGATCTCGAAGGCATATGCCTGACCATCCTCCACTGCGACCAGAAGGCGACCGCCGGCGACATCCACTGCTCGGGCAGACCCGGTGGAGCCGGGCTCCCGTTCGCCCGAAAGGCCGAAGACCAGGAACGCCGCCACCGTTGCCGCAACCAGGGCGAGTGGTATGGCGAGCAACGCTACGCGAAGGGTCCTCATGGTCCTAAAGTACGACGACCTGGGTTCCGACGCGGACCAGGTCATAAAGTTGCTCAACGTGATGGTTGTATAGACCGAAGCAACCGTTCGAGGCCCGTCGGCCGATCTTGGCTACATTGTCGATCCCGTGGATGCGGTAGTATTGCCAGGACAGGTTCAGCGCGCGCGTTCCCAGCGGGTTGTCCGGTCCCGGGTGCACTATTGCCGGCAGCGTCGGGTCGCGTTGGCGCATGCTCGGGGTCGGTATCCATGTCGGATGCATGCGCTTGAGCACGATCTCCGTGCGGCCGCGACGGGTGAATTCCTCGGTCATCGGTACCGAGCACGGGAAGACCAGATACGTGGCTTCGTCCTGCGACCAGAAGTGAACAGCGCGAGAGTCGCTGTCGCAGATGATCGCCCCGTGTCTCAGGCTGTCGAAATGGTCGCGCCACTGCACGGTCCGGAACGCCATGGTATTGCGCCGGACGCGTGTGGCGGCATCGGCCTCGATCTCACCAACAAAGCTTTGGGCAAGAGAGGTGCTTGCGCTCAAAGAAACCAAACCGCCTCCTGCCAGTGTCATCACCTGGCGCCGATTGAATATAGTATTCCTCATTTTGCTTCTCCTATGTGGTGTAGCTGCTGTTTGATCGAGCAAGCGTTGCTTCCGTTGTCACTCGATCCCGTTCGCGCGCTGAAGCGCACGGACAAAGGCAATTATGGTGGTCACCTCAGCGCGAGTGACACCCTCGATCGGGGGCATATTGCCAAACCGCCAGTGATGCGCGCGAACGCCATTCCGAGCAGCAATGTGGAAGGCTTCATCGGAGTGATGCGCCGGGTGATAGATGCGGTGCACGAGCGGCGGGGCGATACCTTCGCGGCCTGCTGCATTCGAACCATGACACGCCGCGCAAAAGGTCGTGAAGGCGCGTTCGCCCATGACCTCGGTCGGGGTGAAGCTGGCGGGAAGGACGACCTCGACCATCGGGGGTGGAACGAGATCGGCGGGCAGATCGGGCAGGCCCGCGACCGTAGTCGGAGGCGGGGCGCGTTCGCGCGACAGGGTCCAGACGCCGGCGACGGCAATGGCGATGGCGATGACAAGGCCCAGGCTGGTCGGGTTCATTCCGGTTTTCCATTCCAGAGCGCCCCCGGTGCATCGGTCTGGTTCCGAGGCACCGGAGGCGGAGGTCCATGGCAAGGCTCAGACCGAGACGACCAGTTCGGTCATCATGCCCGTGATAAGATGTGGTATGTGGTGGCAGTGCAGCATCCAGCGCGCCGCCTCGCCCGCATCGAAGGCGATGGTGAACATCGACATCGGCGGGATATGTACCGTGTCGCGCACCGCGCCATTGATCCGCCTAGGCGGGCCGATGTTCCGGCCACCGACGCCCAGGACCTGAAACACATGGCCGTGCAGATGCATCGGATGGGCCATCATCGACATGTTGTGAAACATCAGCTCGACGCGTTCGCCCGACCGCACATGGATGGGGGCGTGGCCACCCCAGGTGCGGTCGTTGATCGTCCAGCGATAGGGGGACATGGTGCCGTCCAGCATGACCATTTCGCGGCGCGCCGCAGCGCGCTGCGGCAGCGAAGCCCGCGCGCGCAGGCTGGCTTCCTGTGCGAGGTCGTAGTCAAAGGCCGGCGCGGCTTCGTCTCCCAGTTCGGCGATCTTTGAGATCTGCCCTGCCGGGGTGGCAAGGATGATCCCGGTCCGCTCGCGCTCGCCCTCGCGCAGGGCTAGGATCGGCCAGGCGCCTTCCGCTGCGGGCAGATCGAGTTCGATATCCAGCCGCTGTCCCATCGCAAAGCCGAACCGACGGCCGGAGAGCGGCTCGACGGCATGGCCGTCCACAGCCACCAGACGCCCTTCAATACCGCCCGTATCGATCCAGAACACGGTTGCCGAGGCTGCGTTGATGATGCGCAGCTTGACCCGGCCGCCCCGCTCGACGCTGACGATTTCGGGGTCGGCGAGCGTTCTGTCGTTGGCCAGATAGGCATCGAAGTCGATATCGTTGAGATCCATCTCCATGCCATTCATTCCGGCCATGCCGCCGTGATCACCCCCCATCATCCGGCTCATCATGCCGCCGCCCATCGCGCCGTGATCCATGGCCCCGTGATCCATCGCACCATGATCCATGGCACCATGCCCCGGCCCGTGATCAATATTCGCCATCAGCTCATCGGGAGATGCGAAGGAGAAATCCTGCAGGATCAGGACGACTTCTTGCCGGTCCTCAGCGAGATCTTCGTCTGAGCGGACGATGAGCGGCGCGGCGAGCAGCTGCATTTCCTGAACGGGCATGTGGCTGTGCATCCAGTGAGTGCCCGCCAGCGGCGCAAAGTCATAGTCCCGCGCCTCGCCCGGCCGCAGGGCGGGCATGGGGGCGTCGGGCACGCCATCCTGATCATTGGGCGGGATCTGCCCGTGCCAGTGGATCATCGTCTCGATATCGAGCGCGTTTTCCAGCCGGACGCTGAACCGCTCGCCGGGATCGAGGATCAGCCCCTGCCCGCCCCGGGCGTTTTCCAGCCCGAAGACGTTCGCGGCCCGACCGCCGATGTCCAGCACACGGCTGGCGGCGCGAAGCAGGTGCTGGGGTGCTGCGGTCTGCGCGCGCAAAACGACAGGCAGCGAGAGCGCGGCCATCGAGGCAGCACTTGTCGCCATGAACCGGCGACGGGTGTAACGAGTGGTCATCAGATAAGCTCCTGTTTGCCGACGGATTTGTCGGCGATCACTTGTCCCGGCCATGCGACCGGAGGGCGATGTTTCAGGAGCGCGTTTTGGGAGGTCTGAGATCGGGTGCGGCCGCAAGACCGCCCATGATTTGTCCGCCGGAGAGGAGGTAAGGCACGGACGCGAAGACCGTTATCGAGGTCGGGTCCGGTAGCAGCGAATGCAGCGTTGACATACAAGGGAGGATGCAAGAGCTGCACTCAGCATCCAGAGCGTGGTCCGGGTTCTCGCCATCAACACAGCAGTTTGCGCGCTGCGTGTCGGCATGTTCTTGTTGCAGTTGAACGTCGAAGTTATTCGGATGCGCTGCCAGGGCATGACCCTGCAGGATCGGCGAAAAAACCAACATCGCGACGAAGATTGCCGCGATCCAGGGCCGCCAGAAACTGTACGTACAACGATCGTTCATAGGACGACGATAAGCGCGTGCCCTTGCTCCGTCCAGCAGGGATGCTTGTCTCAGCTTCAACAAGAGCGTGAACCCCGCTGGCTGGCAAGCGCTGCAGCCGGCCCCTTCTCAGGCAGGCCATGCCCTTATGGCAAATTGAAGGGCCGTCCGTATCGGGACCGCGAAATCAGCGCGTTTGATCTTGATCAAGGCAAGACCAGGCCGGGGAGGTGTACTGGGCGATCATACTTTCGGACGAGACAGCATGACAGGGGTTCGGATCAACAGCGAGACGGGGGCATGGAGCTGGCGCTGGCTGCGTTGGTTCATGGTGTCGTTGATCCTCCTGTCCCTCGGACTTGCGACGATCCAGATGGCAGATGCCCATCCCGTCCAGCATCATTCCGATCATGGTTTGACGACAGCCTTGTCCGATGTCGCGCCTGGCAGCCCGGAGTGCTGTGACGATGCGGATCCCGGGCATGCAGCTGGTGCCTGCGCAACTTCCGGACATTGCGTTGCCTGCGCGACTTCGACAGCGGGAACACTCGCGCCAGCCTTGTCGCCCGAGGCACGTCCTGACCCGCGCCTTATCGTCCTGCCTGCGGGCTTGACCTCGGATCCGGCCGGACGCCCTCCGAAATCTGCCTGAACGGTCTGACAGGAGCACGGTCGCGTTGCATCGCGCTCCTGCCGCACGAGCGGGCAGTAGAGCCTATCCGGCACCTCGACCTGCTTCGTGAGCAAAGCGACCGCATTCCGGTTCACTGCGTGCAGTGAGGCCCCTTGCGGTCCGGCAATGCCGTTCCGGTGACGCAGGCAGCCCAGCCCGAGATCAAGATTCCACGCTGCCGCGATACCCGGAACCCTCAGCGATGAAGGTTTCCATCAATGCACGACACTTCCCATTTCACCACCAGGCGCGGCTTTATCGCGGCGACCGGATTCGGCGGCACGGCACTCTATGCCCTCTGGGTCGGCTATGGCGCGGCGCCCGGCCCGTTGGCGCTCTTTGGCGCAACGCATGCCGAGGACGCAGGGGGCCATGATGATCATGCGGCCCATTCGGCGCCCGAGGGCCAGTCGCTGACACGCCAGGAGTTCGAGGCGCAGGTGCAGGACTTCGTTGCCCGCTTCGGCGAGGCTGACGGCAGCGTGCGGCCGCGTCATCCTGATGTTTCAGGCTCCGCCATGGCCGAGGGCGCGCATGATGGCCAGACGGCGGATCATGCGGCGCATACGGGGACGGGGCATGTTGGCCATAGCGGCCACGGTGACCACGGCGGCCATGGTGCGGCAGCGCATGCCCCCCAGCCCGTTACGGACGCGCATCGCCACGACCCGCGCGCGCCGATCGACATCTGGCTGCGGGCCGGCCAGTTCTTCTTCGAGCCCGCACATCTGCGGCTTGAAACGCATCAAGCCTACAGGTTTCGCATGATGGCAACCGATGTGTCACACGGAGCCTCGATCCATTTCGGCCGCGGCGGGCGGATGATCCGGCTGCGACCGGGGCAACTAGTCGAGACCGACATCACCCTGCACCGGCCGGGCGAGTTCCTGATCTATTGCACCTACTATTGCGGCGCAGCCCATGACGTGATGCAGGCGCGCCTCAGCGTGACGGAAGGGGGTGTGGCATGACCGCCTCGCTTCGTGACCGGCTGGACCATCTTTCTCCCGGCGACCGCAGACTGCTGATCGCGCTCTCTGGTCTGGCCATCCTCGCGCTCCTCACCGGTATCGTCGGTGGCACCGGTGTGGCGCTGGCGCGTGCCGGCTGGATCGACCTCATCCCTGAAACGGGCTTCCGGCTTCTGACCCTGCACGGGGTCGGGATATTCTTCTACTGGCTTTACCTTGTGCAAGGCGCCATCCTGCTGGCGCTTGCCGCGATTGAGGCCGGGCGGGGGCTTGCCGCACGCGGCTTGGCCTGGGGCGGATTTGCGCTGATGCTGGGCGGGATGGCGCTGTCGCTGGGCGCGATTTCGGGCGGCACGCCGCTTCTCTATAATGGCAACCCCGAACTTGCCGAATACGAGTTGGGTCGGCTTGGCGTCTTCAATGCCGGCTATATCCTGCTGGGACTCGGGTTGATCGTGCTGCCGGCGACCGGGGTGGCGACGCTCCTGGCTGCGGTGCGGCGGGCGGGGGAATTCTCGGCGGTCGGATTCGCGCTCTTCGCCTGGGCGGGGTTCCTGATGGTGACGGGCTTTGCGCTGGTCTATGTCTTCGCGCCGGGGCTCCTCTGGGCGCTGGGGCTGGCCGGGATGCCCGCCAATCACAGCACCAACTGGCACATCGTCTTTCACAACATGCATTACCTGCCGCTGATGGCCACGGTCATCGTCTGGTATGTGCTGATGCAGGAACTGATCGGTGTGAAGTCAGTCTTCGGCGCACGGTTCTCCAAGCTCGTCTTCGCCGCTTACCTGGTCTTCGTGCCACCGACCTCGCTTTACCACATGTTCCTGGAGCCCGACCTGCCGGGCGCGGTGCGTATCGCCGGCTCGCTCCTGTCGCTCTTTGTCAGCGTGCCGACGCTGACCGCCTTCCTGATCATCGTGGCCTCGCTCGAGGTGCATGCCCGCGCGCGCGGTGGCCGTGGACTGTTTGGCTGGATAAGGGCGCTACCTTGGGGGGAACCGGCGATGGCGGCGGCAGGGTTTGCAGTGATCAACATGGCCTTCGGCATCGTCCTCGCCTTCGTGCTGATCCAGGCGGACCTGGCGCCGCTTCTGTCGGATACGTTCTTCGTGCCGGGTTATTTCCACTTCTTCACCGTCGGCACGGTTTCGCTGAGCTTTCTGGCCGCGCTGGCGCTGATCCTGCCCGCGCTGACCTGGCGCGGTCTGGCCTTGCCGGGGCTGGCGCGCTTCACCCCACATCTGGCCACGCTGGGGCTCTTGGCCTTTGGTGGGGCGGGGGTGACGGCAGGCTACATGGGTGTGCCGCGCCGGGTGATTGATGCGGGTTATGGCGGGGACGCGCCCGCGCTCTGGCCCGCGCTGATGGGCTGGGTCGCCGGGGGCGGGCTGCTGATGGCCCTGGCCTTGGCCGCTTTTTCGCTCTCGGTTGCAGCGACATTGCTGCCCGGGCGCGCGACGGTGCCCCCCTTGCCGCATTGGGATGCGGCCATCACGCCGCGCCCCGGTGCCGCCGCGCTGGTCGGGCCGCTGGCAGTGCTGGTGATCGTGATCGGCATGTATGCCGCAACCGCTACCGGGTTCGAACTGATGCGCGCGCTGCCGATCGAGGCAGCGGGCGGCGCCCATGGCCATTGATGGAAAGGACAAGGATATGAAATTCGACATCACGCTCATCTTCACCGTCGCAGCAGTCTGGGCGGTTCTGGCGCTGGCCTATGCGCTGGCGCCCTGGTCGGGCATGATCGGCTATGCCTGGGTCTGGGGCTTCGGTGCGGCGCTGTTCCTCGGACTGGGGTTGGCGTTGCGGAGAGCATCCGCCGCCCATCTCAAAGTGGAGGGCAGATCATGACCGATCAAGCCAAACCCACCGCCCACAGTGCAACCGTCACACTCACCGTGCCCGGTATGGGCAGCGATCATTGTGCCGGAATCGTCAAGACCTCGCTCAGCCGTCTGGATGGCATCGGCGCGGTTCGGACAAGCATTGCCAGCCACCGTGTCGAGGTGTCCCACGATCCGGGCAAGGTCGATGCCGCCGCGATGCGGGTCGCCGTCGAGCGCGCTGGGTATGAGGTCGATGCGATCGAAACCGCAGAAAGCCGGTCGCCAGCGGGAGCCGCCGAGTCCGAAGATCGCTACCTGTCGCAGGCCTGGAACCGGCTGGTCTTTGCCGCCGTCCCGGCCACACTGATCATGCTGATCATGGTCCCGCACATGTTCTGGGCGAAGATCCCGGGGTATCTGTTGATCGTCGCGGTGCTGGCCTTCCCAGTCGTATTTTTGCGCGGCGGCTGGGCCACGCATGTCTCGGCCTGGCGCTCGCTGACCAATCGAACCGCCAATATGGATGTGCTGATCTCGATGGGCAGCCTGCCGCCCTATCTGATCGGGTTGATCGGCTTCGTCTATCCGATGACCTCGTTCATCGAGATGGCGGCGACGATCATGACTTTCCACTTGCTGGGCCGCTATCTGGAAACCCGCGCCAAGGGCCGCGCCAGCCAGGCGATCAAGCGGCTGATCACCATGGGCGCCAAGACGGCCTCGGTGTTGCGCGACGGTCAGGAAGTCGAGCTGCCGGTGGCTGAATTGCAGCCCGGCGATGTGATGGTGGTGCGCCCCGGCGCCAAGGTGCCGACCGATGGCGAGATCGTGGAGGGCAACAGCCATCTGGATGAATCCATCGCCACCGGTGAATCCGTGCCCGTCGAAAAGGGGCCAGGCGATGCCGTGATCGGCGCCACGATCAACAAGGAAGGACTTTTGAGGGTGCGCGCAACGCGCGTCGGTGCCGATACCTTCCTGGCGCAGGTCATCCGGCTAGTCGAGGAAGCACAGGGATCGAAGGTGCCGATCCAGGAGTTCGCCGACTGGTTGACCGGCAAGTTCGTGCCGGCAGTGCTCATCATCAGCCTTGCCAGTTTCGCCATGTGGCTTGTCCTCGGCGAAAGCCTGCGGCCGGTGCTCCACTGGGGCGCGGGGTTCCTGCCCTGGGTCAATCCGGACCTTGCGCCGCTGATGGTGGGGGTTCTTTCGGGTGTCGCGGTTCTGGTTATTGCCTGCCCCTGCGCGCTGGGACTGGCAACGCCAACGGCCTTGATGGTGGGCTCCGGCATGGGGGCCGAGCGCGGTGTGCTGATCCGCTCGGGCGAGGCAATCCAGACGCTGAAGGACATCAAGGTGCTGGTGCTCGACAAGACCGGCACCGTCACCAAGGGCAAGCCCGCGCTGACCGATGTCCACGCGCTGGAAGGCTTTGACGAGGCACAGGTGCTGCGCTCTGCAGCCTCGGTCGAGGCCGGGTCCGAACACCCGCTTGCGCAGGCCATCGTCGCGGGCGCGCGAGAACGCGGGCTGGACATTCCGGAGGTTGCGAAGTTCCGATCCATCACCGCGCGCGGGGTTCAGGGCGAGGTCGAGGGCGGCATGGTTCGCGTTGGAAGCCGACGGCTGCTGACCGAGGCTGGCATCCCACCCGAGGCTTTGGAGAGCCGGCTGGTCATACTGGAGACCGAGGGCAAGACCGCGATGCTGGTCGCGATAGGCGACCGGCCGGCGGGGCTGGTGGCGGTGGCCGACACGATCAAGGAAGACTCTAAGGCCGCCATCGCCGCGATGCAGGCGCTTGGCATCCACGTTGTCATGGTCACCGGCGACAACGAGCGCACCGCGCGTCATGTCGCGGCGCAGGTGGGTCTGGACGAGGTCAAGGCCGGTGTTCTGCCCGAGGGCAAGGTCGAGGCGATCCGCGCATTGCAGGCCCAGCATGGCGAGAAGGTCGCCATGGTCGGTGACGGGATCAACGATGCCCCGGCGCTCAAGCAGGCCAATATCGGCATCGCGATCGGTGCAGGCGCCGATGTGGCGATCGAGGCGGCTGATGTCACCCTGGTCACCGGTGAGCTGACCAAGGTGGTCGAAGCCATCCAGCTTTCGAAAGCCACATTCCGCAAGATCGTCGAGAACCTCTTCTGGGCCTGGTTCTACAATCTTGCGGCCATTCCTGTCGCGGCGCTCGGCCTACTGCATCCGATGATCGGCGTCATCGCCATGACCGCAAGCTCGCTCTCGGTGATCGGCAATTC
>CALEZJ010000632.1 GCA_937927885.1 uncultured Paracoccaceae bacterium
CGCTTGAGGGGCTCTCCGCCCCGGGCCTGAAGGCTTTCGGCATCCGTGGTCGTCATCGCGTCTTCCTTTTGCGAGACTGGCCTTTGCGAAACCGGCCCCCGCGTGGTCACCCGGGGGCCGGCCAAGGCAGCGGGACCGGCCCCCGGGCAGGGGCCGGTCGGCGGCGGTTACTGCGCCAGCCAGGCCTGGAAGCGGGCGTCCATCTCGTCGCGGTAATCCGCCCACCACAGGTAGTTGGTGACGAAGGCGCCGGTCATGTTGGCCGGGTCGGTCGGCATGTGCGGCGCCATCGGGATGCCAAGGGTGCCGTGATTGCCGACCAGCGGCGCCGACGAGGCGCGCGCCGGGCCATAGCTGATATAGGCAGCCTGATCGGCCAGACGCTGGGTGTCGGTGCCGAAGTAGAGGAAGTCCATCACCCGGGCCAGACGGTCCGCGGGCAGGCCGGCGGGCACGACCCAACCGTCGATGTCCAGCATCTGGTAACCCCAGGCCATGCCGATCGGCTGGCCCTGCTCGGCGATGGCCGCGAACAGCCGACCGTTATAGGTCGAGCCCATGAAGACCTCGCCGTCCGCCAGCAGTTGCGGCGTTTCGGCGCCGGCCGACCACCAGACGGTCTGCGACTTGATGCGGTCCAGCATGGCAAAGGCGCGCTGGATGCCTTCCTCGGTTTCCAGAGTGTCGTAAACCTCGTCATAGGGCACGCCGTCGCACAGGAGCGCCCATTCCATGTTGCCGACCGGGCGGCGGTTCAGCGCGCGGCGGCCCGGATAGGTTTCGATGTCGAAGACGGCGCAGGCATCGGTCGGCGGCTCGACCCCGGCGGGAACCATGTCGGTGCGATAGCCGAAGGTGGTCGAGAAGACGATCTGCGGAATGAAGCAGTCCGAGGCGATCATCTGGCCAAAATCCTCGCTGGCCGGGGTACCATCGGGCGCGGGGGCCAGCATGGCGTCGTGGTCGATCTCCATCGCCAGACCCTCGTCGCACAGACGCATGGCGTCGGCGGCCTCGACGTCGACGAGGTCCCAGGTCAGGTTGTTGGCTTCGGCCATCGCCCGCATGCGCGCCACCGCGTCATTCGAGCTTTCGTCCATGATATAGCGGAAGCCGGGGTTCTGGGCGGCATAGGGAATGAGATAGGCGTTCACCTGGCTGGCCTGATAGGCCCCGCCCCAGGATACGACGGTGATTTCGTTGACCATCTGCGCCGAAGCGGCCCCCGCCCCCAGCGCCAGGGCCCCGGCGGCCCCCATCAATGCGGTTTTCAGTTTCATAGCGACGTCTCCCTTGTCGAACCTGCCTTTATGGTCCCCCTTGCCGCCCCGCAGGCACGGGCGGCAGGGTGTTTCAGGCGTCCAGCGCGCGGCAATCCTCGGGGCGCCAGCCGATGCGGATGCGATCGCCCGGCACGACCCGGCGCTGATCCTGCGCATTGCGGTATTTCATCACGAAATCATCCTGTCCCGCCACCCTGAGGCGCACCCGGAACGTGTCGCCCATGTAGATGAACTCCATCACCTCGGCATCGACCAGATGGGCGTCGGCAGGCACGCGGGCGGGGTTCGATTCGACACGCTCGGGCCGGATCGAAACCCGGGTGCGCTCGCCGGGGCGGCTGACGTTGACCGGCTGGGCATCGATCAGCGTGCCATCCTCCAGCCGCACGGTGCAGCGATTGCCCTCGATGGTTTCGACGACCCCTTCCAGCTTGTTGTTCTCGCCGATGAACTGCGCCACAAAGCTGTTTTCGGGGCGCTCGTAGAGGTCCTCGGGCGGCGCCAGTTGCTGGATGCGCCCGTCGTTGAACACCGCGACCCGGTCCGACATCGTCAGCGCCTCGCCCTGATCGTGGGTGACATAGACGACGGTGATCCCGAGGTTTTCGTGCAAGTGCTTGATTTCAAATTGCATATGCTCGCGCAATTGCTTGTCCAGCGCGCCGAGGGGTTCGTCCATCAGCACCAGTTCGGGCTCGAACACCAGGGCGCGGGCCAGGGCGACGCGCTGCTGCTGCCCGCCCGAAAGCTGCGCCGGGCGACGGCTGGCCAGATGCGCCATCTACACCATGTCGAGGGCGCGCCGGATCTTGGCCTCGCGGTCGGACCGCCCGATGCCGCGCACCTCGAGCGGAAAGGCAAGGTTCTCGGCGATCGTCATGTGCGGAAACAGCGCGTAGTTCTGGAACACCATGCCGATGCCACGCTTGTGCGGCGGGATGTTGTTGATCGGGCGCCGATTCAGCAGGATCTCGCCATGCGTCGCCGTCTCGAAACCCGCCAGCATCATCAGGCAGGTCGTCTTGCCCGATCCCGAAGGCCCCAACATGGTCAGGAACTCGCCTTTCGGCATCGAGAGGTTCAGGTCTTTGACGACCAGCGTTTCGCCGTCATAGCTTTTCTGAACACGGTCGAACACGACGAAACCGTCGGCGAGGCCTTGCGTCACGAGTGTTCCCCCTGTGGAAACGTCATTCTTGTTTTGCAGGTATTAGAACGGCACCCCTGCCGGTTTTCAAGGGTCTATGGCCCGGTCCGGGCGGGAATGGACCCAATAACGACATGATCCAACCGGAATGCGCCATCGCAAGGCGCAACGCCTGCCGTTGCGGCACCCGGCAAATGGCAACGCCCCGCCCGGGATTCCGGAGCGGGGCGCTGACTGCCAGGGCAGAGAGAATGGTGCGGTCGAGAAGACTCGAACTTCCACGGGGGTTAGCCCACAGCGACCTC
>CALEZJ010000633.1 GCA_937927885.1 uncultured Paracoccaceae bacterium
GAGATGGCCGAGGGCGTGACCGACAGCGCATGGGCCGCCGCCTCGAAGGATCCGCGCCGCAGAATCTCGGCCAGTGCCTGCATAGCGGGATAGTCTAACATAAGTATGGCTTCATCAGGCTAAGGGAAATTCATTTTACTTAAACAGAGCGCCGGGGCATCAGCAAGGCCGGAGGTGCGCATGACATCCTATCTGGCCGGTCTTGGCACCGGATTATCGCTGATCATGGCCATCGGGGCGCAGAACGCCTTCGTGCTGAAACAGGGGCTGATGCGGCAGCATGTCTTTGCCGTCTGCCTGTTCTGCGCCGTCTCGGACGCGCTGCTGATCGCGGCGGGGGTGGCGGGGATGGGCGCGATCGGCAGCGCGGCGCCGTGGCTGCCGCAGGCGATGCGGTGGGCCGGGGTGATCTTCCTCATCCTTTATGGCGCGTGGTCCTTCTGCGCCGCGTGGCGGGGGGGCGAGGCGCTGCGACCCGAGGGGCAGGCGACCAGCCTTGCCGCCACGCTGGCGGTGCTGGCGGCGCTGACATGGCTGAACCCGCATGTCTGGCTGGATACGGTGGTGCTGCTGGGCGCGATCTCCTCGGGCTGGCCCGATCAGCGGGCCTTCGCGGCGGGCGCGGTCACCGGGTCGTTCCTGTTCTTCTTCTCGCTTGGCTATGGTGCGCGGCTGCTAGCCCCGATCTTTGCCCGGCCGGTCGCATGGCGCTGGCTGGAGCTGGCCGTGGGCTGTGTCATGTGGGCCATCGCGCTGCGGCTGGCGCTTGGCTGAAACGGGGCTTGCGCCGTCCCGGCAAACCCGGCAATTGCAGATGATGCAAGTGAATCGGGACACGCAGCGGGATCTGATCGGCATTGCCTGGATGCTGGCGGCGGGACTGTGTTTCGTCGCCGTCAATGGCATCGTGCGTGGGCTTGGCGGCGCGCTGCCGGCATCGCAATCGGCCTTCATCCGTTTCCTGTTCGGACTGGCCTTTCTGATTCCGGTTCTGGTGCCGGCGCTGCGGCAGGGATTTTCGCCGCAGGTCTGGCGGCTGTTCGGCCTGCGCGGCGCGCTGCATGTGCTGGCGGTGATCGCCTGGTTCTACGCCATGTCGCGCATTCCCGTGGCCGAGGTGACGGCCATCGGCTTTCTCAATCCCATCGTCGTCGCCGTGGGCGCGGCGCTGTTCATGGGCGAGCGGCTGGCTGCCCGGCGGATCGCTGCCGTCTGCGTGGCGCTGATCGGGGCGCTGATCGTGCTGCGGCCGGGGGCGCGGGAACTGGACCCGGGGCATCTGTCGCAGGTGCTGGCCTCGGTCACCTTCGGCACCTCCTATCTGGTGGCGAAGCGGCTGTCCGAACAGGTGCCTGCGGCGGTGGTGGTGGCGATGTTGTCGCTGATGGTGACGGCGGGGCTGGCGCCGCTGGCCTGGGCCGTCTGGGTGCCGCCGACCTTGGCGCAGACGGGCTGGCTGGGGCTGGTCGCGGTTTTCGCCACGTTGGGCCATTACAGCATGACGCGCGCCTTCGCCGCCGCGCCGCTGACGGTGACCCAGCCCGTGACCTTCCTGCAACTGATCTGGGCCAGCCTGCTGGGTGCCTTCGTCTTTCACGAGCCGCTGGACGGCTGGGTGCTGCTGGGCGGGGCGTTGATGATCGGCGCGATCACCTACATCACCTGGCGCGAGGCGCGGCTGCGCGCGGTGGTGACGCCGCCGGCCGGGATTGTCAGAGGGTGATTCCGTTCCGGCCGGGCTGATTGCTAAACCCGATTCCCCCTTATCCTGACTTGTGCAGGCGCAGCGTGGCCAAGGCCATCACCTTCGCCACGCGATACGTTTCCACCGGCACCTCCGGACCCGCCGGGCCAGGCGCCGGCCTTACGTGGTCATGGGTGGCACCGTTTCGGGCGGCAGCGTTTCACGCGAGCGGGGAAACGCGATGCGTTTCCTGATTCCGCTCGGTCGGGCGGCGGGTCGGGCCGGCCGGTGCTCGCTGGATGTCGATTCTTCCCAGACTTGCCTGTCGCTGCGACAGTCTGCCGCAGCCTTTTTGGTGAGAGTTTTTTGCACGCCGCAGGGGATTGCCGCCAATGTTTCGATTCTTGTGTCTTAACCTTCTCATTCTCGTGTGCTTGCCAGTTGCCGATCCAAAAAACTGCTGCTAAGGACGCCGCATCACCGAGACGGCCCTCCAAAAGCCGTGCGACCGCGACCCGCGCACCCCGCGACAGACCGGAACTTGTCCGGCCCGCCGGCGGGGTTTGTGCAAACCGTAAAGGATGACCGTGGCCAACTCTGTTTCCATGTCCCAGAGCATCGCCGGGCGCTATGCGCAGGCTGTCTTTGACATCGTCAAGGAAGAGGGGGGGCTGGACGATCTGGCCCGGCAGGCCGAGGATCTGGGCAACGCCCTGTCCGACAGCGCCGATCTGCGCGACCTGATTTCCTCGCCGATCTATTCCCGCGACGACCAGACCCGCGCCATCTCGGCGCTGGCGGCGAAGATGGGCCTGTCCGCGACGCTGGCCAACACGCTGCAACTGATGGGCAAGAACCGCCGCCTGTTCGTGCTGCCGCAGCTTGTCAGCCGCCTGCGCGACCTGATCGCCGACGAGCGGGGCGAGATCACCGCCGATGTGACCAGCGCCGTTGCGCTGAGCGAAGAGCAGCAGACCCGGCTGCGCGACACCCTGTCGCAGAAATCGGGCAAGACCGTCAAACTGAACACCCGCGTCGATGAGGCCCTCATCGGCGGCATGATTGTCAAGCTGGGCTCGCAGATGATCGATTCCTCGGTCCGCTCGAAGCTCGCCTCCCTCCAGAACGCTATGAAAGAGGTCGGATAATGGGAATCCAGGCAGCCGAGATCTCGGCCATCCTCAAGGATCAGATCAGGAATTTCGGTCAGGAGGCCGAGGTGGCCGAGGTGGGCCAGGTGCTGTCGGTTGGCGACGGCATCGCGCGTGTCTATGGCCTCGACAAGGTGCAGGCCGGCGAAATGGTGGAATTTCCCGGCGGTATCCGGGGCATGGTGCTGAACCTTGAGACCGACAACGTCGGTATCGTGATCTTCGGCGACGACCGTGACATCAAGGAAGGCGACACCGTCAAGCGCACCCGCGCCATCGTGGACGTGCCGGTCG
>CALEZJ010000634.1 GCA_937927885.1 uncultured Paracoccaceae bacterium
CCTGGGGGGCCTTGAAGAATGAGGTTCTTCTTCAATGCCAGGCGGGCGACAAGGCTGGCAAGGGCATCACGCCCCAGAAAGCCGCCTTCCGTGATGATGTCATCCACAGTGTAAGGCTGCACCTCGGGCAGGGGGGTGCTGTCGTCCTCCACCGCTTTTTCTGCCTCACTGGCGCTCAGCGGGTCCATCTCAGGGGCAAAGCGTTCGGCCCAGTAGGAATGGCCAAGGAAATGGCCGTAATCCTGAGCTTCGCCGCCAAAGGTGAACGCGACCAGCTGACGCGCCATGTCATCCTCTTCCACACGGGCGCGGACAACCGTTGTGCGGTAGGTGTAGAAATACCAGTCCTTCGGTGGGTCGAGTTCCTGCCAGTCGACCTCGATAGTCAGCCCGTCGCCGCGATTCGCGGTGATGGTGCCGATCGCCTTGATCCGCATTACGCTTGCCGCGCGGCCATGGTTCTCGAAGGGCACGTCGTTCTTGCGGGTGAACGAGGCCTTGATGGCGATCCGGTCGCCGGGTTTCATCTGCCTGACCAGCTTCGAGAATTTGTCCTCGTAACCGTTCTGCCAGATCCCCTCTCGCAGGAACCGATCGGTCTGGTCTCCTTCGGACCACGAGGCACCGACGAACCAGTAATTTACGCCTTCTGGCACGATCTCGTCCTTGGGTGCCTCCTGTTCGTCTTCGTCTCCCGCGAAGTTAACCCTCGCCGTGCGGAAGATTTCGGCGGCCCAGTCTGCAGACAGATCGGCATTCCGTCCCTGATCCGTAAGCTCCCAGACGCCGCGGTTTGGCGAGGTCATGACCCCTGCCTTGAAGAGATAGAAACGGGCGAAGTGGACCTTGTTCTCGAACTTCGAACCGCCGTTCTTGTTGGTCAGCTCGAGGAAGTCCTGTGGGATCTGGTGGCGCTTGATCAGTTCCTCGAAGACCTGACGAGGCCGAACCTGCCCTCCTAAGTCGCGCATGATTTCGATTACGGGGACGAAATAGCTGACGAACTGCGGCACACCTTCGATCTTCTGCTCGTGCAGCCCCATGATCCAACGCCTAACATTAACAACTAGGCGATCATGTCAGGCCTGCCTCGAAACGCCAAGAGTGCAGAGTCGAACGAAGTGACGCAATCGGCCCGTTGCGGCCCTTGGGCACCCTGCTGAACAACGCCGACTATGGCGCCTATGGCCCGCTTAAGGCCTTTTCGACCGACCGTATCCGCCGCCAGTTCGACACCAACGTGATCGGCCTGCTGGAGGTCACCAAGGCGGTGTTGCCCCACTTGCGGGCGAACCGCGCGGGTATCCGCGCCCTCTCCGCGTTCGGTTGTTTCTTGAGTCTCGCTGCCGCTGGGATCGCAGCGCCTCTGGCCAGCAATCAGATCGACCCCGCCTCTATCTTCTCAAGCACTTCGGCGAGTATCGACAGCGCCTCTTCTTGAGGGTCGCGTGTTTTGGTGAGGATCCGCGTAAGTTGCAGATAATGAGACGCCGCGCCGCTGGCATTTTCCGCCCGGAACGGCTCGGTATGGGCGAGGATCTGCTCGATCGTCGAGACCGCCACATTCAGGTTGAGCATCAGCGTTGCGGCGGTCCGCCTGAGGTCATGGCGGTGCCATCCTGAAGTCGAACTTGTTTCGTGTAGCGCGGACTGGAACCTGTCCCAGTTGCCCAGCGCCCCCGAACCCGTGCTGTTGGGAAAAACAAAGGCATCTGGCTGGTTCACATGCCACCCCGGCAAGGACCGGAGGATGGTCCTTGCCGCTTGCGACAAGGGAAGAGATTGGCTGCGCGGAGCGCCCTTGGTGGTTTTGACCTTCGGCTTGTGCCAGACGTTGTTCCTGCGGTCGATGTCGCGCCACCGCATGCTGCAGACTTCGTCGAGGCGGGCGGCGGTCAAGAGGATGAAGCGCATCGCGATGGGCCGGAAGTCTCTCGCGGGATCGATCCGGTTCTGGCCGATCTGCGGTGCTGGATAACGCAGGAGGGGCAGGGTCGCCACCAGCTCATCCTGCGTCAGGGTCCGGGTGCGTTTGCCGGCAATGGTGGGGTCGTCGATGGAAGGATCATGCGTGTTGATGAGGGACGCCACCGCCAGACGCGGCGTTCGCGACGCACCGATCTTGCCATAGTTCTTGCGCCCCGCGGCCCAGTCGAGAACCGGGCTCAGGTAAGCTCGGGCTCTGGAGACCTGGCCCGTGGCCTTGGGGCTGCCCGCTGATTTGGAAACGCGCCGGTAGGTGACGATGGACCCCGCGAAATCCTCTTCTGTCAGGGTCGTCACATCGCGGTGCAGCAGAGCGAAGAACACGCGCTCGATCACGCGACCGGCTTGAGTTCGGGTGGTTCTGGGGCCGGCTGGCGCCCAGACCTTCTTGGTGGCGCCGAACGCTTGCTCGAACTCGCGAAGGAGTTCCTGCATGGTTGGCGCAGATGCCGCTGAAGCTGCTGCCTTTCTCTTCGCCCGCTTTTCCGCGGTCGGATCACCGCCTGCCCTGAGCTCCAACCTCCGCCTGGTGGCCAACTCGCGCGCCTCTCGAAGCGAAAGCGCGGGGTAATGACCCAAGGTCACGGTCCGTGGCTTGCCGTCGGCACCACCCCGCGCCTTGGTCAGGAACGAAATGCTGCCGGTGGGCGACACTCTGACCCTAAGACCTGTCGTGGATGCGTCGGTGAACTCAAGCCGCTCACCTGTCGGCTTGAATTTCCGAAGGAAGGCATCGGTGATGGCGATCTTGCTCATGGTGTTTCCGGGGCTACACTGGGGCTACAAAAAGGGTACGATGGGATGCGAAATCGTGCTACGCCAATCGACGTGATACAACAAGAAGGCCAAGAGAATAACACATGAAAAACAATCTATTGAATGACCATACTACCGGAAACTCCGCCCCAATGCAAACTATAGACACAAGGAATCATAATCCGCGTGTCGGGGGTTCAAATCCCTCCTCCGCTACCACAAAAATCCCCTTGCTTTGCTTGAAACTCCACGCTCGCCGCGGTGTCGCGTCGGCTTGGCCCTGCGCCGGTGCTACAAAAGCCCGCTGGCACGTCCGACGCATCGCTTCGCAGGCAGGTATCGTTCGACAGCAGTCGTCCCGGAACGTCGAACTGCCAACAGCATGGCTTGAAACCCGGGCCTGTCGGGCAGATGCGCCTCGCCGACAGTCTGCGCGACAAGGCCAGGGGCCCCGACCGGCCTGACGCTGCCCGCGCGGCGCCAGCCGGCACGGCAGCATCGACTGTTCCACCAGACGGGCGTTTCCCGAACCGTTTCGGATGTCGCACACCACTTGAAGACCCGGCTGTTGCTGCCGAGGCAGCCGCCGTCATGAACCCAGCACCTGCCGGATTTTCGCGACGAGCTCTGCCCGACGGTAGGGTTTGCCGAGGAGGTTCACGCCGGGATCGAGCCGACCCTGATGCACGATCGCGTCCTCGGTGTAGCCGGAGGTGAAGAGCACCTTGAGGTCAGGCCGACGGAGCAAGGCTGCATCGGCAAGCTGCTTGCCATTCATCGCACCCGGCATCACCACATCGGTGAACAGCAGGTCGATGCTGTCGTCCTCGTTCAAGACCTCGAGCGCGTCCGCCGCGGACGCGGCTTGCCTGACCCTGTAGCCAAGGCTGCCGAGTTGCATCACGACATGGTCTCGGACCAGATCGTCGTCCTCGACCACGAGGATGCTCTCTGTCCCGCCCATCAACGCGGCGGATTTCTTCTGCGCAGCCCCCTGTGCTTCCATCCTGGAGACGGCCGGAAAGTAGAGCCTGACCGTCGTGCCCTTGCCGGGTTCCGAATGGATCTGGGCGTGGCCGTTCGACTGGCGGACGAACCCCCAGACCATCGACAGGCCAAGCCCGGACCCCTTTCCGACCTCCTTTGTCGTGAAAAAGGGTTCAAACACCCGTTCCGCGATCTCTCGCGGCATCCCGCAACCGGTGTCGGACACGGCGATCATCACATGCTGGCCCGAGGTCATTCCCTCGTAGTCGAGCAGGTCAGCCGGCGCGAGCGTCACGTTCGACGCCTCGACGACCAGACGCCCGCCATCGGGCATGGCGTCGCGGGCGTTGATCACGAGGTTCAGGATCGCGTTCTCCAGCTGGCCCGGGTCCGCCTCGATCGGCAGGACATCGGCCGATGCACGGATCGCGATCTCGATATCCTCGTCGATGGTGCGGCGGATCAACCCTTCGAGTCCGCTCAGCAACTGCCCCGGGTCGATCTGCTGCGGCGCAAGGGCCTGAAGCCGCGCGAAGGAGAGCAGCCGATTGGTCAGGTTCGCCCCGCGCTCTGCCGCCTGCAACGTGGTTTCGGCCAGTTCGCGGGCCCTGGGGTCGTTGGCGTGAACCTCTGTCAGGGCCTCGGCGCTGCCGACAATAATCGTCAGGAGGTTGTTGAAATCGTGCGCGATCCCGCCTGTCAACTGACCCACGGCCTCCAGCTTCTGCGATTGCCGCAGCTTCTTTTCCAGGCCCCGCAGTTCCGTGACATTGGTCGTGCTGCCGATCACCCGGACCGGCGTGCCCGCCTCGTCGCGCAGGACAAGGCCACGGGCGACAACGTCCAACGCGCGGCCGTCCGCGCAGACGAACCGGTATTCGCTGGTCCAGTTGCCCTCTCCGCTCCGGATCACGGAATCGAGGCTTGCAGTAACCCGGGCCCGGTCTTCGGGATGAATCCAGGCTTCCCAGGCCGTCAGGTCGTTGTGCAGTCCCTGCGGATCATAGCCGTAGGTGTCCAGCAGCGATTGGCTCCACCAGATCTGCCCGGATTTCAGATCGGCATCCCAGACCAGATCGTTGGTCGCAAGTCCCAGCAGCCTGAAACGCTCTTCACTGACGCGCAGCACCGCGGCGGTCCGGTTCGCTTCCTCGGCCCTTGCGGTGCTCAGAATCTCCTCGTCTCGGTTTCGCGTGAACACGCCGACATAGATCACAAAGGCGAAGTAGCTGCCCAGGAATGTCACAATCGCATCCAGAGCACCGCTTATGGCAGGGTCCGTCAGATGACCAAGCACATATGCCGAGAAGGGGATCGGGCTGACACCGACCAGAAGGCTGATCGCTCGCTTGTAAAAGTCGAAGTTCGTCAACTGGTGAAACACCACCAGCGGGAAAAGCCAGACGACATAGGGAATGACCCGAACGATATCCCCTGATGCCCGGAAGGCGATGATCGAACCGGCATTGATGTGAAAGACGAAATAGACGGTCAGGACGCCGGTGATCACGCTCGTCGCCATCCACGGCTTGAAATGGACGAGAATGATCATGCTGCT
>CALEZJ010000635.1 GCA_937927885.1 uncultured Paracoccaceae bacterium
TGCGCAATATCGAAGCCCTATCAAGGATTTGTGGATGTGCGGATCAAGCACTCACCCCGGCGGCGGGGTGATGGGCGCGCCGGGACGCAATTGTGCCGCCGAAGTGCTGCGCGAGGCGGGCAAGCCCGAGGGGATGAGCGAAGCCTATGGCATTCTGTGACGCCATCATCCTCGGTGCTGGGGTCAACGGGCTGGCTTGCGCTCGGCGGCTGCAACAGGCGGGACTGTCAGTTCTGGTGCTGGAGGCCGCCAGCGAACCCGGCGGCGGCGCGCGCGTGGTCGAATTTCACCCCGGGTTCCGTGCGCCCGCGCTGGCGCATGCAACAATGGGTCTGGACCCAAGATTGGCGCGACTCGTACCGGTTGCACTTCATCCGCCGATGGTCACCATCGCCAACGGCCTGCGTGTCGTGGCAGGGCAGGCTGAAGGGCCGGACACTGTGGCATGGTCCAGGCTGCATACCCGCCTGACCCGCTTTGCGCATGTCCTTGCCCCGTTTCGCCGCATGGCTGCACTCAATCCGGGCGGCGGCAATGACCGGCTGGCGCTGGTACGACGGGGACTGGCGTTGAAACTGCTGGGCAGGGGAGAACTGCGCGAACTCATGCGCCTCATCCTGATCAACGTGCATGATGTCGCCGAAGACGAGTTGACCGACGACCGCCTGAGGGGACTGCTGGCATTTGACGCCACACTCGGGGCTTGGGCCGGACCGCGTTCGCCAAATACACTGATCCTGTATCTGGACCGTCTCGCGAGGGGGCCCTTTCCGCTGGTCCCGGTTGGCGGGATGGGGGCGTTGGTGGCAGCCCTGAGCACCGGCCTGTCTATTCGCTGCAACACCCGGGTCGCACGTGTGCTGGTCGAGGGCGAGCGGGCAGTCGGCGTGGCTTTGGACAATGGCGAAGAGATTCGCGCCACGCGGGTCATCTCTGCGCTGAACACGCGCACCACGCTGCAAGACCTCGTGGGTGCGCGCCACCTTGATACAGGGCTTTACCGCCGCGCGGGGCATATCCGAATGCGCGGTGGTGCTGCGCGGCTCTTGCTGGCGCTCAGGGGCTTGCCCGATCTGGACAATCCCGCCGCGAGGCATGTGCTGGCACCATCGTCGAGGGCGGTCGATTCTGCGTTTGACCCGGCGAAATATGGTCAGGTGCCACAGCATCCGGTCCTGGAATTCATCCTGCCCAGTGTTTTGGACCCCGCGCTTGCGCCGCCCGGCGCGCATGTCCTCAGCGCGACCGTACAATTCGCCCCCCACAGCCCACGCGACCCTGACGCAGCACGTGCGCAGATGCTGGAGAATACGCTCAAGGTGCTGGAGGTCCACATCCCCGGCCTTCGCGCCGAAATCCTGCACGCTCGGATGCTGATTCCCTCTGACATCTACACCCTCTATGGCCTGCCTGACTGGCACCACGGAGAATTGGCCGTGGAACAGATGCTGTTCAATCGTCCCCTCTACGGCCTGCACCGCCATGCCACCCCCATCGAGGGCCTGTGGCTGGCGAGTGCCGGATGCCACCCCGGCGGGGGAATCGAGGGGGCCGCAGGCTGGAACGCTGCCGAAGCCTTGCTGGAGGCCCGCCAATGACCCCATTTCGCCACTATGAAACCCCGCTGATGCCCACGCCCCTGCACACCCGCACAGCGCCCTTGAACCGGCTGAACCGCTGGGGCAACTGGGCGGGCTGCATGACACCGCTATGTTTTGGCGACGTGGACATGGAATACACCGCGATCCGCAACGCTGCGACCCTCTATGACCTGTGCGCGATGGTAAAATATCGCATCATCGGGAACGAAGCGGCGGATTTCCTGAACCGCCTGACCTTGCGCAATGCGGCGAAACTGGCAGTGGGCGCGGTGCACTATACCGCCTGGTGCGACGATGACGGCAAGCTTCTCGATGACGGCACGTTGTTTCGCAAAGGTCTACAGGACTTTCTGCTGTGCTGTCAGGAGCGCCATTTGCCTTGGCTTCTCGACTCGGCGAAGGGCTTTGAGGTGAGTATTGTCGAGGTCAGCAATCAGGTCGCCGCGCTTTCCCTGCAAGGGCCGTGCAGCGCCAGCGTGCTGTCGGCGGCTGGGTTCGATGTCTGGGGACTCAAACCCTTTCGCATGGGTGATTTCCCCTTTCAGGGTGGCACGCTGACCCTCTCGCGCACCGGGTTCACCGGAGACCTGGGCTATGAGCTTTGGTTCGCCCCCGATCAGGCGTTGGCACTCTGGGATCACCTGATGGAGGCGGGGGCGCCCTGGGGTCTGCGTCCAATCGGCAGCGACGCGCTGAACCTCGCGCGGATCGAGGCCGGATTCCTCATCCCCAACATGGATTTCATCCCCGCCCATCAGGCGCTGCGCGAGGACCGCACACGCAGTCCGCTGGAGATGGGGCTGGATTGGTTGATCGATTGGGACAAGGGCCATTTCACCGGCCGCCGCGCGCTGGTGGCGGAACGGGCGCGGGGGTCGGACTGGGCCTTTGTCGGCCTCGACATACCCGGAAATGTCAGTGCCGAGGGCTCGATCCTGTATCACAACCAGAAGCGCGAGGTCGGAATGATCACCGCCGCCGCCTGGTCACCAGCGTTGAAGGCAAGCATCGCCCTGGCACAGGTCAGGGCGCGCCATGCCAGGGGCGCCAACCTCTGGGTGGAAATCTATGCCCTGCGCGAGTTGCAGTATGCAAAACTGATGCTGCCTGTGCGGGTGGTGGAACGCCCCTTCTTCAATCCCCCACGCCGTCGCGCCACTCCTCCGGCGAGGGTATAATGTCGGAACCTGTGTCTCCGCGTCTCGATCAATGTCCACCCGGTTTGCCGCGCGCCGCCTATTTGGATGCGGACTGGTTCGCCAGCGAAATGCGCACGGTGTTCGGCATCGAGTGGGTTTGTGTGGGGCGGCTGGCCGATTTGCCCCCGGGCACGATGCGACCCCTGCGGCTGGGCATGTCGCCTGTTATTCTCTGCCGCGCGGCGGACGGGGGGATCAGCGCCTGGCACAACACCTGCCCGCATCGCGGGGCCGAGCTTTGCGCAACCGAGGCCCCGTTCGGCAAGTTGATCCGCTGCCCCTATCACGCATTCGCCTTTGCTGCCGATGACGGGCGTCTGGTCAGCACCGGTCATGCGCGGCCAACGGCTGATTTTGACCGACCCGCGCATGGGCTGCGACCTGTGGCGGTGCGGCTCTGGGCCGGGTTCGTTTTCCTGAATGCAGCCGGGCCGGATATCGCGATTTCCTCCGATGTGCCGCTCGACACGCTGGACAACTGGCCAATGGAGGCCCTCGTCACTGGCCACCGGACCCAGAGGGTTCTGAACTGCAACTGGAAGGTATTCTGGGAAAACTACTCGGAATGCCTGCATTGCCCTGGCATCCACCCCGAATTGTGCGACAGGGTTCCCATCTACGGACAGGGGATCATGGGCGCGAACGAATCCATCGACTGGACACCTGAGATGCCCGTCGCCCCGAACCTGAAGCCCGGCACGCAGAGCTGGACCATGGACGGCACGCCCTGCGGCCCCGAATTCCCCGGTCTGACGCTGAAGCAGCGCCTCGCCGGCTACCATTTCGTCACCCTCTGGCCCTCGACTTATGTGGTCGCACATGTCGATCATGTCCGCGCCGTGCGGCTGGAACCAATGGGCACCGAACAGACCCGGCTGGTTGCGGAATGGTATTTTCTACCCGAAACCTTGTCGCAGCCCGGCTTTGATGCCGCCGCGATTGCAGAGTTTGCCACCCTCGCTCTGGATCAGGACGCCGCAGCGGCCGAAATGAACCAGCGTGGCATCCGCTCACCCTTGTTCACCCGCGCAACCTTGATGCCCGAAGAATACGAGATCGCGAGATTTCACGCCTGGGTACTTAAGCATCTGGAGGCCACGCCATGACCGACCAAGCCGTTCCGGTACCGCTGGACTGGGACCGGTCCGGCCTGCCAGCCTGGACCTATCATTCGCCTGAGCTGCTCGACCTGGAAAAGCGCGGCGTGTTCCTTAATCATTGGCAGGTTGTAGGCCATGTCAGCGACATTCCGGCAACCGGTGACTGTCTGGCGTTGGACTTGCTGGGCGGGCGGGCACTGGTAATACGCGGCCGCGACGGGGTGGTCCGCGCCTTTCACAACCTTTGCCGGCATCGCGGCGCGCGGGTAGTGGACGGCGTGCAGGGCCAGTGCCGGGGAGCGCTGGTATGTCCGTTTCATGGCTGGGTCTACAACCTCGACGGCAGTCTGCGCGGGCCGGCGCGTCCCGAGACCTTCGACACGCTTGACCGGTCCGAATTCGGGCTGAAACCGATCGAGTTGGCTGAATTCCAAGGCTTTATTTTTCTGCGTTTCCACCCTGGCCCGCAGCCTGCGATTGCCGACCTCCTCGCACCGTTTTCCAACGACTTCGCCGCCTACGACGCGGCCAGGCTGCTTCCTGTGGCGCTGGCACCCTGGACAGCGGATTTGCCCGTCAACTGGAAATCGGTGCGCGACGTCGACAACGAGGGGTATCACGTCGCGCTGGCCCATCCCGCCCTGCAAGAACTGTATGGCCGACACTACCGCGACCTCCATCTGGAGAATGGCCTCAGCGCCTCATTCGCGGAATATGGCGACGCCCCAGGACGGCGGTGGTCGGTGCGCAATTACCTCGCGCTCAGCGACCGAGGGCCACACTTGCCGCCCCGGCTGCGCCAGCACTGGAGCTATTACGGCTTGTTCCCGAACACCGTCTTTGCCTTCACGCCCGAGGGCGCGCAGTTCTATCACGACCTGCCTCTGGCCACCCGGCACACCCGGTTGTCGGGGCGGCTTTACCGCAATCCGCATGAAACCCGTCGGCAGCGGTTGGCGCGTTGGCTCGCTACGCGCATTGACCGCGAGACCTCGACCGAGGACCGGCAGCTGACGATCTGGTCGAACGAATCCATGCAATCTTCCGCCTTCGAGGGGTTCCATCTGTCTGATTTGGAGTGGGGCGTGCGCCGACACCACGACCGGCTGCGCGCGCTGGTGCCGGTAACCCGCCTGGCGGTTTCGCCCGGCGAGGATCGCCTTGCCGCGACCAATCTAGAAATGTCTTGCCCGGCGGGCGAGGGGACGTAAGCTTTGAGGAAAAACCAAAGGGAGATTGCCATGAGACTGACACGCCGCCATGCGCTGATCGGTATGGGTGCCACGCTGGCCACACCCCATGTCCGCCCCTCCTGGGCCCAGACGCCCCGTGTCAACGTCTATAACTGGTCGGATTACATCGGCGAAACCACCATCGAGGATTTCGAGCGCGAAACTGGTATCGGCGTCGTCTATGACCTCTATGCCTCGTCAGAGGAAATGCAGGCCAAGATGCTTGCAGGCTCCACTGGCTATGATGTGGTGCTGATGGCAGGCATCTCGATGCCGCAATTCGTGCAGGCCGGGGTCTATCTGCCTATCGACAGGTCGCGTCTGACGGGCTGGGGTAACCTCGACCCCGAGATCCTGCGCATCGTCGAGGGGTTCGATCCGGGTAACACGCATGGCGTGCCCTATATGTGGGGTTCGGTCGGGTTCACCTATAACCTTGACCTGATCCGCGCGCGACTGCCGGATGCCGACCTTGAAAGCCTCGATACGATCTTTCTACCTGAAAACGCTGCACTTCTGGCCGATTGCGGGTTGTCGATCCTCGACAGCCCCACTGATATGGGCTTTACCGTGTTGCGGTGGCTGGGGATCAACCCCGACACCGCCGGACCCGCCGAATACGCTCGCCTGGCCGAGGCCTTTGCCCACATCCGGCCCTATATCACCACCTTTGACAACGCGAATTACCTGACTGCCATCCCCAATGGCGAGCTTTGCGCCGTGAATACCTGGTCGGGCGATTACGCCGTTGCTGCCGCGCGGGCTGCCGAGGCCGGTATCGAAATGGCCCTCGCCTATTTCGTCCCGCGCACCGGGGCGCCCCCCTGGTTCGATCTGTGGTCAATCCCCGCTGATGCGCCCAACGTCGACAGCGCCTACCGGTTCATCGATTATCTGCTGCGCCCCGAGGTGATCGCGGCCTGCACCAACTACACCGGCTACGCC
>CALEZJ010000636.1 GCA_937927885.1 uncultured Paracoccaceae bacterium
ACTCTATCCCGACCGCAAGCTGGCGCTGCTGCCCGAAGGGGGGGGCACGATCCTGCTCCCCGGCCTTGATGTGCGCGAACCGGTTTACGGCGCACCGGCCCGCTGGATCGCCCCCGCCGACGAGGAGGACGCGGCACTGGGCGGCCTGACCGTGGTGGGCCCGGCCGAGGTCCTCGCCACCCATCTGCTGGAGGTGCTCAAGCGCAACTTCGCCCGGCTCTTCTCGCTGCGCGGCCTCAGGAGGATGCTCGACGAGATGACCAACCTGTCGGATCCCCGCCGCGCCGAGGCCAACCGTCGCCTGATCGACGAACTGATCCCCGACAAGGTCCCCGTCGACACGCTGCTCGCCGTGCTTCGCCTGCTGCTCGATGAACGGGTGTCGATCCGAAACCTTCCCCTGATCCTCGAATCGATCGCCGAATTGCGGGTGGCGCAGTTCAGCCCGGAAGCGGTCTGCGAACATGTCCGCCAGCGGCTGGGGTTCCAGCTGGTGGCCGGGCTCAAGCGGCCGGACGGCACGCTGCCGCTGGTGCAGCTTGCCCCGGAATGGGAGGAGGTCTTTACCCGCTACCAGATCGAGGGCGACCGCGGCACCGGAGACATCGCGCTGCCCCCGGCCGATTTCGGCAAGCTGGCCAATGCCCTGGCCCGGACCTTTTCGGACCTTGCCGAACAGGGGACCCAGGCCGCGCTGATTTCGACCGCCCGGCGACGGCGCTTCCTGCGCACGGTGATGGCGGCGCGCGATGTGGCGGCGCCGGTCCTCGCCTTCGAGGAAATCGGCATGGAGGCCCGCCCCGCCCTGGTCGGGCAGATCGCCGCATGACCCCCGAGATGCTCCTGGCGCTCGAGGCCCTCACCGCCGAGGCGCAGGCCGCCTTCGCCGCACTCGCGCTGGTGTTTGCCCGGGTGGGTCCGGTCTTTGCCCTGGCCCCGGCCTTTGGCGAGCGTGTCGTGCCCGCGCGCATCCGGCTGGTCGCGGCCCTCGCCATGAGCGTGCTGATCGCTCCGGCGGTGGCAGGGCAGATCCCGCTGCCGGACCGCGCGCTGGTCCCGGCCACGCTGTTTCTGGCTTCGGAAACGCTGGTCGGGGTGATCCTCGGCCTTGCGCTGAGGCTCATGGTCATGGCCTTGCAGATGGCGGGAACCATGGCGGCGCAGGCGACCTCGCTGGCGCAGGCCTTCGGGGCGACCGGGGTCGATCCGCAGCCGGCCATCGCGCAGGTGCTGATGATGGGGGGGCTCGCGCTCGCGGTGCTCAGCGGGTTGCCGGAACGGCTGGCGCAGCTTCTCGTGCTGTCCTATCAGCTCTTTCCGGCCGGGGACTGGCCCACACCCGCCGATCTGGCGCAATGGGGGGTGGCGCGCGCGGCGCAGGCCTTTGCGCTGGCCTTTTCGCTGGCGGCGCCTTTCGTCATCGGCTCGGGGCTTTACAACCTGGCCCTTGGCGCGATCAACCGCGCGATGCCGCAACTGATGGTCGCCTTCATCGGCGCCCCCGCGCTGACCCTGGGGGGGCTGGCCCTGCTGCTGCTTGCCGCTCCGCTGATGCTGGGCCTCTGGCTGCCCGCCCTGCTGGGCGCCCTCGTCGATCCCACGGTCCAGCCATGAGCGATCAGGACGACGACAGCGAGCGCCCCTACGAGGCCAGCCAGCGCAAGCTCGAGGAAGCGCGCAAGAAGGGGGACCTGCCCCGGATGAACGACCTGACCGCGGCGGCGGCGGCGGCGGGGTTCCTGGCCCTGGCGGCGCTGCCCGGGGGCTGGGTCGGTCCGCGGATCGGCGCCTTGGGCACCACGCTCCTGGACCGCGCCGACGCGCTGGGCCCGGCGATGCTGGGCGGAGGCACGGCGATTGCCGGAACGGTGCTCGCGTCGCTCGGCGTGGCGCTGGCGCCGGCGATGCTCTTTCCCGCGGCGCTTGCCCTGGCGCTGCTGGTGGCGTTTCGCGGCCTCGTCCTTGCGCCGACCAAACTGGCCCCGAAACTGTCGCGCATCGCGCCGCTGGGCAATGCCCGAAACAAGTTCGGGCCCTCGGGCCTGGTCGAATTCGCCAAGAGCGTGCTGAAGCTGGCGATCTATTCGGCCGTGCTGTGGTTCTACCTGGCGGCGCGCCTGCCCCGGCTGATGGCGACGATGGCGCAGAGCCCGGGACAGGTCAGCGCCGAACTCTTTCGCCTGCTGGCCGAATTCATGGCCCTTGTGGTCCTGGTGATGGTGCTGGTGGGGGGGCTGGACCAGCTTTGGCAGATCTTCGACCATCGTCGGCGCCAGCGCATGACCCATCAGGAGTTGCGCGAGGAGCACAAGGATTCGGAAGGCGACCCCCATATCAAGCAACAGCGCCGCCAGCGTGCCCTGGCGGTTGCCACCGCGCAGATGGTCGCGGCGGTGCCGAAGGCCGCGGTGGTCATCGTCAACCCCACGCATTTTGCGGTCGCCCTGCGCTGGGCGCCCGGGGACAAGGGCGCCCCGGTCTGCGTGGCCAAGGGCGTCGACGAAGTCGCGGCCCGCATCCGCGAAGCCGCGCTGGCGGCCGGAGTGCCGATCCATTCCGACCCGCCGACCGCGCGTGCGCTGCACGCCAGCACCCGCATCGGGGATGAAATCTCGACCCAGCACTACGAATCCGTCGCCGCCGCCATCCGTTTTGCCGAGGCGATGCGCGTCAAGGCCCGTGCACGCGGCACCCGCGCGCCGGGGCCAAGGCCATGAGCCCGCGCCGACAGGCTGCGGGTCTGGCCCGGCTGGCCGAACTCGCGCGGCTGAAGCGCGAGGCGGAACTGGCACGGCTGGCGCGGATCGGGGTATCGCGCACCCGGCTGCAGGCCGCGATCGAGGCGTTGCGCCAGACCGAGGCCCCGCTCGACGCCACCGAGGCCGACGCCGATCCGGCACTGGTGCGCGCCCGCATCGCCCATCAAAGCTGGAGCGAGGGCCAGCAACGTCGCCTGAACCAGCAACTGGCGATGGTGACGGCGGACTTCCTGCGCCAGAAACCCGCAGCCGCGCGGGCCTTCGGGCGTGCCGCCGTGCTGGATCAGTTGCGCGACCGCGCGCAGGAGGCATTGCGCGGTCCCCCCCGCTAGAGCGGATCACTCGACAGGGGAAACCCGGCGCAGGGCATGGGTCTTGCGCACCCCGCGTTCGCGGATCGCGCGCCGAAAAAGGCGGTCTTGCGCGAAAGGGCTTTGACCGCAGCGCGTTAGGGCGCGGCGCACAGGTGCGGATGGGTGCGACACGCTCTGGAACGGATCAGCGGAACAGCGGCCTTGCCCCGGGGGGCAGGCCCTGCCCGCAGGGCGCCCGGATTTCGACCCGGACGAACCTCGACTCACACCGGCATGCGCTCTTCGACGATGCCGGCCCACCACGAACACCCGGCCGGAATGGCGTTGTCGTCGAAATCGTATTCGGGGTGGTGCACCATCGCCGTGTCGCCATTGCCCATCAGGATATAGGCCCCAGGGCGTTCTTCCAGCATGAAGGCGAAATCCTCGCCCCCCATCACCAGCGGCGCGGGCGCGCAGCTTCCGGCGACCTTGCGCGCGACGGAGGCGGCAAAATCGGTCTGCTCGGGGCTGTTGACCATCACCGGATAGCCCTTGACATAGGCCACCTCGGCCCGCGCGCCGAAGCCTGCCGCGATCCCCTCGCACAAGGCCTTGATGCGCACCTCGGCCATGGCGCGCGTTTCGGGGTCCATCGTGCGCACCGTGCCGCGCAATTCGACATGCTGGGGAATGACGTTGTAGGCTTCGGATTCGGTGCGGAAGGACGTGACCGAGACCACCAGATTCTTGACCGGATCATGGTTGCGGCTGGCCACCGTCTGCAGGGCCGTCACCAGTTGCGCCGCCACCACCGTGGTGTCGATCGTCTCGTGCGGCTTGGCGGCATGGCCGCCCTTGCCCTCGACATGGATGGTGAAGGTGTCGGTCGCGGCAAAGAAGGCGCCTTCGCGGATGGCGAACTGGCCCACCGGCAGGCCGGGCATGTTGTGCATGCCGTAGACCTCGTGGATGCCCCAGCGGTCCATCAGCCCGTCGTCGCACATCGCCTTGCCCCCGGCGCCGCCCTCTTCGGCGGGCTGAAAGATCACCACCGCCGTGCCGTCGAAATTGCGCGTCTCGGCCAGGTATTGCGCCGCACCGAGGAGCATCGCCGTGTGCCCGTCATGGCCGCAGGCATGCATCTTTCCGGGCACCTTCGAGGCATGCGCCGCCCCGGTGGCCTCGATGATCGGCAGCGCGTCCATGTCGGCGCGCAGGCCGATCACCTTGCCCGAGGCGGATTTGCGCCCCCGGATCACGCCCACCACGCCGGTGCGCCCGATCCCCTCGACCACCTCGTCGCAGCCAAAGGCGCGCAGCTTTTCGGCCACGATCCCGGCGGTGCGGTGGGTGTCATAGAGGAGTTCCGGGTTTTCATGGAAATCGCGCCGCCAGGCGGTGATTTCGGGCAGAAGCTCGGCAAAGCGGTTCTTCACGGGCATGGGGGCCTCCTCAGGCGGTCAGGGGCAGGCGCTGTTCGGCCAGGGTGGCAAACCAGCTTGCCCCGGCGGGTATCGCCTCGTCGTTGAATTCGTATTTCGGGTGGTGCAGCCCGGCGGAGTCGCCGTTGCCCAGAAAGATGAAGGCCCCAGGGCGCACGGCCAGCATTTCGGAAAAATCCTCACCGCCCATCAGGGGCTGAATGTCGGTCGCCACCCCGGCCTCGCCCGCGACCGCCCGGGCGGCGGCGATGGCATACTCGGTGCTCGCGTCCTCGTTTTCCGTCAGGCCGACGCCATACATGTACTCGACCTCGGCCTTGCAGCCATAGGCGATGGCGGTGGCCTCGGCCACCTCGCGCAGGCGCTGCGCGACCATCTCCTGCACCGCCTTGTCCAGAAAGCGCGCCGTGCCGGTCAGTTTCACGCTGTCGGGGATGACATTGTGCGCCATGGTGTCGGTGGCGATGCCAGTGACCGACAGAACCGCCGACCCCAGCGCGGGCACCTGCCGGGCGACGATCTGTTGCAGCGCCATGATGACCGCGGCCGAGGCCAGCGTGGGGTCGGCCGTCAGATGCGGCATGGCGCCGTGGCCGCCCTTGCCGCGCACGACGATCTCGAAAAAGTCCGAAGCCGCCAGCAAGGGCCCCGGCTTGATCGCGAACTGGCCCACCGGCAGCGAGGGCATGTTGTGCAGGCCATAGATCTCATGGATGCCCCAGCGGTCCATCAGCCCGTCCGTCACCATGGCGCGCGCCCCGCCGCCGCCTTCTTCGGCGGGCTGGAAGGCCAGAACCACGGTGCCGTCGAAATTGCGCGTCTCGGCCAGGTATTTGGCCGCCCCCAGCAGGATCGAGGTATGCCCGTCATGGCCGCAGGCATGCATCTGCCCCGCATGCGTCGAGGCATGGGGCAACCCGGTCGCCTCGAAGATCGGCAGCGCGTCCATGTCGGCGCGAAAGCCGATGACGCGGCCCGAGGCGGTCTGGCGCCCCCGGATCACCGCGACGATGCCGGACTGCCCGACCCCGGTGGTGATCTCGTCGACGCCGAATTCGCGCAGCAGGGCCTCGACCCGGGCGGTTGTTCGGGGAAGCTCGAACCTCAATTCGGGGTGGGCATGGAAATCCTGCCGCCAGGCGGCGATTTCCGGTTGCAGATCGGCGATGCGGTTCTTGACGGGCATGGAAACCTCGGGGCGGATGGCGTTGCATTCGCGGCGCGGCGCGGCGCCGGACCATTTATGTGTGAAATAAAACGCCGCGACAACCCGCGACAACCCGCCCAACATCGCGTTTTGCGGGGCATCGGCACGCAGAATTCACCGCATGAGATACATTTTTACAAGCCTTCGGCGCTGTGTGATTCTGTCTGGCAGCGGGACAACAGATGCCGCGCAAACCGTTGAGAGCAGAACCATGACACGCAACACCCCCACAGGGCGCAGGCGCGCCTTGCTTGCCGTTTCGACACTTGCAGCGGCCTTGACCATGGCAGGAGCGGCCCAGGCCAGCGGCCCCGATTCGCCGCTGCCGCAACCCGCCCTGCCCCATTCCTACAGCGGCACGCCGTCCACACCGC
>CALEZJ010000637.1 GCA_937927885.1 uncultured Paracoccaceae bacterium
GTCACACCGCGCTCAATGCATCCACCAGTTTCGCCGCACCATAGCGGAACGGGTCGGTCGCCGGCAGGCCCATCCGCGCCTCGACCTCGGCCAGATAGGCCTTGGCCTCGGCATCCGTCATGTGCTGCGTGTTGATCGACACCCCGACCGCCACACAGGCCGGGTTCGCCACCCGCGCAAGCGCAAGCGCCATGTCGCGCACCTGTTCGAGGGTCGGCAACTGATACCCCGGCAGGCCGCGCATATGGGGGCGCGTCGGCTCGTGGCAGATCACCAGAGCGTCGGGTTGCCCGCCGTGCACCAGCGCCAGCGTGACGCCGGAATAGCTGACATGGAACAGGCTGCCCTGCCCCTCGATGAGGTCCCAATGGTCGGCGTCGTTGTCGGGCGTCAGGTATTCCACCGACCCGGCCATGAAATCGGCGATCACCGCATCCAGCGGCACGCCGCCGCCAGTGATCAGGATGCCGGTCTGACCCGTGGCGCGGAAACTCGCCTTCATTCCCCGCGCGCGCATTTCCTTTTCCATGCAGAGCGCCGTGTACATCTTGCCGACCGAACAATCCGTGCCCACCGCCAACATGCGCTTGCCGCTCCGCTTGACACCGTTGGCAATCGGATAGTCCACCTCGGGCACCCGCACGTCATGCAACGCACGGCCAGTGGCGCGGGCGACCGCGGCCAGATCCTCTTCGTCGCGCAGAAGGTTGTGCAACCCCGATGCCAGGTCGAATCCTTCCTCCAGCGCCTCGACCAAAACCTTTTTCCAGGTCTGGCTGATGACCCCGCCCCGGTTCGCAACGCCGATCACCAGCGTCTTGATCCCGGCAGCCTTGGCTTCGGCCAGGGTCATGTCGGGCAAGCCCATATCGGCCTTGCAGCCGGGAAGGCGCATCTGGCCCAGCGCGAATTCGGGGCGCCAGTCCTTGATTCCCTGTGCCACCTTGGCAGCCAGGGCATCGGGCGCATCGCCCAGAAAGAGAAGGTAGGGTGTCTGGATCATGGCCGAATCCTGCATGCGTGAAGGTTTTGGGAAGAGTGCCGCAACCCGTGTGCAAGGTCATGGGATTCTTTGCGCTCTGCAGGACTGATTTGTGAAGATTCTTCGAGGGAATGGCGGCTTTGCCGTCTTTTCGTGCAGTCCCTTCTGCCAAGCGGAGCCCTTTGCACTCGCGGAAAACTGCTTGCCTTGCCACGCGCAACATAATAACCGACGGGGCCTGAGACGCGCAATTTACTGACCCTGACGACCCGAGCCATCATGTCCTTCCGCCTGCAACCTCCCGCCCCCGCCCGCCCCAACCGCTGCCAGCTTTTCGGCCCGGGCTCTCGGCCCGCGCTGTTTGCGAAAATGGCGGCCTCGGCAGCGGATGTGATC
>CALEZJ010000638.1 GCA_937927885.1 uncultured Paracoccaceae bacterium
CTTGTTGGGGTTGTCCCACAGCTTGACGGTCGGCCGCCCGTCGGCCGAAACCGCCTTGCACACCAGCGAAAACGGCGCCAGCGCATCCCCAGCGGCCAGCCCCCGGAAATCATTGGTCAACAGCGTGCCCCAGCCGAAACTCACCCGCACCCGCCCGGCAAAGCGCGCCGCCAGGGCCTCGATGCGGTCCACATCCAGCCCGTCGGAAAAGATCACCAGCTTCTGGCGCGGGTCCTCGCCGCGCTCCTGCCACCATCGGATCGCCATCTCCGCCCCCGCCTCGGGCTCGCCGGAATCGATCCTTATCCCCGTCCAGCCCGCCAGCCAGTCGGGCGCGCGCTTCAGGAATCCCTCGGTGCCATAGGTGTCGGGCAGGATGATGCGCAGATTGCCGTCGTGCTCCTCGTGCCAGTCGGCCAGCACGCGGTAGGGGGCCTCGGCCAGTTCCGCATCGCTTCGCGCCAGCGCCGCCGTCACCATCGGCAGTTCATGCGCATTGGTGCCGATCGCCTCGATGTCGCGGCGCATGGCGATGCGGCAGTTCGAGGTGCCGGTGAAGGCCGGCCCAAGCCCCTCGATCATCGCCTGCACGCACCAGTCCTGCCACAGGAAGGAATGCCGCCGCCGCGTGCCGAAATCGGCCAGCCTCAGCCCCGGCACCTTGCGCAGCCGTTCGACCTTTTCCCAGACCCGCGCCATCGCCCGCGCATAAAGCACCTGCAACTCGAACTTGCCCATGCCCTTCAGCACCGCGCGCGACCGCAGTTCCATCAGCACCGCCAGCGCGGGGATCTCCCACAGCATCACCTCGGGCCAGGCGCCCTCGAAGGTCAGTTCATACTGCCCGTCGCGCTTTTCCAGGTGATAGGCCGGCAGGCGCATCCCTTCGAACCATTCCATGAAATCGGGCCGGAACATCTGCCGCTTGCCGTAAAAGGTGTTCCCCCTCAGCCAGGTGCTTTCGCCCCGCGTCAGGCTGAGGCTGCGCACATGGTCCAGTTGCTCGCGCAATTCGCCTTCGTCGATCATCTCGGCCAGCCGAAGATGGCGCGAGCGGTTGATCAGGCTGAACGTCACCCGCGTATCCGGCCGGTTGCGAAAGATCGACTGGCACATCAGCAGCTTGTAGAAATCGGTGTCGATCAGCGAGCGCACGATCGGGTCGATCTTCCAGTTGTGGTTGTGCACGCGGGTTGCGATATCGACCACGGCTTGCCCCTCCGGCGCTGTGCCTTTTCCCCACATAACGCCGCCCGGCGCGCAGAGAAAAGCCGAAATCCGCCCCGGCGCGGCGCAAATGCCACAAGTTGGCGCCTCAACACCGTGGAATGGTTCCGTTTTTCTGGACCAAAGCCCTGCGGCGCGCTATCGTGGCACGAAACGGGGCGCCAACGACCCCGACGAGCAGAGGCATTTCATGGACTTTCCCCAGCGGTTTTCGAACCTGCCGGAATACGCATTCCCGCGTTTGCGCGCCTTGCTGGAGTCTCACCCGGCGGGCGGCCCCGCCATTTCCATGACCATCGGCGAGCCGCGCCACGCCATGCCCGACTTTGTCGGGCCGGTGCTGGCGGGGGCGCTGGCGGGCTTTGGCCGCTATCCCGCCAATGACGGCACCCCGGCCCTGCTGGCCGCCGCCTCGGGCTGGCTGAAGCGGCGCTACGGCGTCGACATCGCGCCCCATTGCCTGATGGCGCTGAACGGCACGCGCGAAGGGCTGTTCAACGCCGCCGTCGCCCTGTCGCCCGAACGCAAGAACGGCGCGACCCCGGTGATCCTGACGCCGAACCCCTTCTATCAGGTCTATGCCATCGCCGCCCTGACCGTGGGCGCCGAACCCGTCTATGTCCCCGCCACCGCCGCCACCGGCCATCTGCCCGATTACGCCAGCCTGCCGCCCGCGCTTTTGGACCGGGTGACGATTGCCTATCTGTGCTCGCCCGCCAATCCGCAGGGCGCCGTCGCCAGCCGCGACGATTGGGCCAACCTGCTGGCGCTGGCGGAAAAACACGATTTTCGCATCTTCGCCGATGAATGCTACGCCGAGATCTACCGCGACGCGCCGCCGCCCGGCATCCTTCAGGTCGCGGCCGAGGTCGGCGCCGATCCCGAAAGGGTGCTGTCCTTTCACTCGCTCTCCAAACGCTCGAACCTGCCCGGGCTGCGGTCCGGCTTTGTCGCGGGTGGCCCGCGCGCGATCAAGGCGATCCGCCAGTTGCGCGCCTATGCCGGGGCACCGCTGCCCGACCCCCTGCAGGCCGTCGCCACCGCCGCCTGGGAGGACGAGGCCCATGTGGTCACCAGCCGCGCGCTCTATCAGGAAAAGTACCGCATCGCAGACCGCGTCTTTGCCGGGCTCAACGCCTATCTGCCGCCCGAGGCCGGGTTCTTCCTCTGGCTGCCGGTCGACGATGGCGAAGCGGCGGCGCTGAAACTGTGGCGCGAGACGGGGGTGCGGGTGCTGCCCGGCGCGTATCTGTCGCGCGATGTGCAGGGCCAGAACCCCGGCGCGGGCTATGTCCGCGTCGCGCTCGTCGGCCCCGAGGACGAAACCCTGCTTGGCCTGACCCGGCTGCGCGACTGTCTTTATGCGTGAGGATCCGATGGCTTCCTATCCCAATCCCCGGCGCGACCCGCTGATCGACAGCCGCCTTCAGGAACTTCTCAGCCAGCGCGGCAAGGAATTGCTGGGGCTGGGGCTGATCACCGCAGCCCTGGTGCTGGCGCTGGTGCTGGGGTCCTATTCGCCGCTCGATCCGGGCTGGATGGCGGCAACCGACGCGCCGGTGCACAATGCGCTGGGTCGGCTGGGGGCGGCGCTGGCAGCCCCGCTGGTCACCATCACCGGGCTCGGCGCCTGGGGGATCGTGCTGGCTCTGGGCGTCTGGGGCCTCAGGCTCGTGGTGCATCAGGGCGAGGAGAACATCCTCGGCCGCACGGTCTTCGTGCCGGTCGCGGTGGCGCTGGGCTCGGTCTGGCTCGCCTCGCTGGTGCCCGGTGCGGGCTGGACGCAGCCCTTCGGGCTGGGCGGGCTCTTTGGCGATACGGTGCTGGCGGCGGTGATGACGGCCCTGCCCCTGACCACCGGCGTCGCCAACACGCTGACCCTGGCCAGCTTTGCCGGGGCGCTGGCGATCTATCTCTTCGTTCTCGGGTCCTCCCTGCCCGAGATGCTCCGTTTCGGCCGGTTCCTGCTGGCGGGGCTGATCCTCAGCTATGCGGGGCTTCTGTCGCTGATGGGCCTTTCGGTGCGCGGCATGGGCGGCATGGCGATGCGCGGCGCCGACCATTGGCACGCGCGGCGCGACCAGCGCGCGCAGGCGCGGGCGGCGGCCGAGGCGGCCCGCGCCCAGCACCAGCCCTGGCAGGAACCCCTGATGCAGGCCCAGCCGACCTATGGCCACGCCGCGCCCGTGCAGCAGCGTCACGCCGGAATGCCGCCCGAGGGCCAATGGGCCCATCCCGCCACCCCCTCGCGCCGCGCGCCGCAGATCCATTGGCCCGAACAGCCGGTCTGGCCGGATG
>CALEZJ010000639.1 GCA_937927885.1 uncultured Paracoccaceae bacterium
GCATTTCCGAGTACGCGCGCCGCAGGGGTGAGGGCGCACATTTCATCGCCAGCACCAAAGGTTCGATCTGGGAAGTGGCCTGCGACGTGGCAATGCCATCGGCGACGCAGAACGAACTGTCCGGCAAGGACGCCGCCACGCTGATCAGGAATGGCGTGATCGCCGTGGGCGAAGGCGCCAACATGCCCTCGACCCCCGAAGCGGTAAAAGCGTTTCAGGACGCGGGCGTCATGTTCGCGCCCGGCAAGGCAGCCAACGCAGGCGGGGTCGCAACCTCGGCGCTCGAGATGCAGCAGAACGCCAGCCGGGACAGTTGGACCTTCGAGCAGACCGAGGCGCGCCTCGCTAGCATCATGCGCGGAATCCATGACACCTGCTACCAGACGGCCGAAGAATATGGCGCGCCTGGCAACTATGTTCTGGGGGCCAATATCGCGGGCTTTGTTCGGGTAGCGGAATCCATGCGCATGCTAGGGGTGATCTGAGACCCTGAGCGAATCTGGCGCACGCGGGGCCTGTCACCTGCCCGCCGACGAACTTCGCTGCGGCCGTTCGACGCAATCTGTCGAACGGCCGCTGGCCTGAAGGGTTGCCGAGGCGGAAATCAGCAGAAATGGGGCCTGACAGGGTCCAGACCTGCGCTTCATCCGCCCACCCCCAGTATCGAGGCCAGAAGCGGGTTCGGAAAGCGCCGGTCGCGCGTCACAGCGACGAAGGATTCGGCGATCCCGTCCAATTTGACAGCCTCGACCAGCAACCCCGAGGCGAGTTCGTCCTGCACGACAATTGGGGGAATGACGGCAAGCCCGGCATCTTCGCGCGCCAGAAGGCGCAGCATGGCCATGTCGTCGACCTCGGCGGCAATGAAGGGGGCCACGCCCATCCGGCTGGCCAGCGCATCGAAGGCATCGCGGAGCGCAGTTTCCCGTGTCGGCAAAACCACCGGCTCCCGCGCCAGAAGGTCGGCCATCCTCCAGGGACCGGGTCCGAGACGGGTCGGCGTGCCGATCAGGCTCACGGGCTGCTCGGACAGTCGGTGAACCTGCCAGGGGCTGGCCGCATCGCGCGGCGGAGCGAGGTTGGTCAGCACTACATCAAGCCAGGTGGCTTCAAGCCCCCTGAGTAGTTCGGCCTGACCGCCCGAGCGCAGGACGACCTCGACATCGGGCCGACCGATCAGGGGACGCAGGAACTGCAACTGGAAATTTCTCGACAGAGTCGCCAGCGCGCCAACACGCAGGACCCGCCGACTGCGACCCGTCTCGCGTAGCGTCGCGCTCAGATCCTCGGCCGTGCGAAAGATCGCCTCGGCGTGATCCAGCGCGATCCGGCCCGCCTCGGTCAGCACCATGGCACGGCCGCGGCGTTCGAACAGCTCATGGCCAAGTGTCTGTTCCAGCGTGCGGATCTGGGTGGACAGCGCCGATTGCGACAAATTCAGCCGTCGCGCCGCTGCTGTCAGCGATTCATCCGTGGCAACGGCGCGAAACAGGCGGAGGTGATGCAGGTTGATCTGGGTCATCGTTCTATTTTCTAAATAGATTGCCAAGAAAATATGTATTTTTCTGGCGGCTGACCAGCCGTTATCTACCCCTTCGCATCCTATTCCCCTGCGGAGACCAAACGATGGACCCCTTGTCTCTTGCCCCGCTGCCGCTTCTGGCCGCCGCTGGCCTTGCCGCTCTGCGGCCCGGGCGCCGTCCGGGTGTCATCCCGCTTGTCGCCGAGGGCGCGGCGCTTGTTGCGCTCGCGCTCGCCGTCGCGGGGGTGCTGTGGTTGACCCTGGTCGGCCCGACCGATCTTGCGATGGGGTCGGGGTTTGTGGCACTGCGGCTTGATCCCGTCAGTGCGACGATGGGCCTGCTCGTCGCTTTCGTTGGCTGGATCGTCGTGCGTTACTCGCGCCGCTACCTGGACGGCGAAGCGCGCGAGGGGCGGTTCCACGCACTGATGCTGGGAACCCTTGCCGCGGTGCTGGTCCTTGTTCAGGCCGCCAACCTTGCGGTGCTGGCGGCGGCCTTCGTCGCGACCGGTCTTGTCCTGCGTCAGCTTCTGCTCTTTTACTCCAAGCGGGCCGAGGCGCGGCGGGCCGCGGCGAAATTCATCCTCGTCTGGGGCGCGGGCGACGGGGCGGTGCTCCTGGCGGCCATGCTGCTGTGGTCCGCCTACGGCACGACTGACCTCGCCATCATCGCGGTAGCGGCGGGTGCGGGCCTGCCGCTGGCCGCGCAGGGCGCAGTGGCGCTTCTTGTGCTGGCCGCCGCGCTGAAGACCGCAGCCTTCCCGCTGCATGGCTGGCTGACCGAGGTGATGGAGGCGCCAACTCCCGTTTCCGCGCTCCTGCACGCGGGCATCGTCAATGCGGGCGGTCTTTTGCTGATCCGCATGGCAGAGGTCGTGCAGGCAAGCCCGGGCGCGATGGCGGCGCTGGTCATGATCGGGGGGTTCACGGCCCTGTTCGGCGCAGTGGTCATGCTGACCCAGTCGGCGGTCAAGACGGCGCTTGCCTGGTCTACCGTGGCGCAGATGGGATTCATGCTGCTGCAATGTGGCCTTGGCCTCTGGGCACTGGCGCTGCTCCACATCGTCGCACATTCCCTCTACAAGGCGCATGCCTTCCTGTCCTCGGGCGGTGCGGTGCAGGCTGTGGCGGCGGTGCGGCGGCCGGGGCCAGTGGCCGTGCCGGGGCTGGGCGCCGTCGCCCGCGCCTTTCTGATCGCGGTCGTCCTTTATGCCGCCGTGGCGGCAGGGTTCACCGCCGTCGCGGGAGAGAAGTCGGCGCAGGCGCTGGCACTTGGCATGATCCTTGTCTTTGGCGTCGCTTATCTGGTCGCGCAGGGCCTGGCCGATACCGCTCCCGCCGCGCTGACGCAGCGGACGGCGGCGGCGTCGGTCGGGGCGGCGGTCGCCTACTTTGCCTTTCATCAGGCGGCCTTCGCGCTCTGGGGCGGCGTGTTGCCGTCGGCACCGGTGGCGGGGGCGCTGGAATGGGCGCTGATCGTGCTGGCCCTTCTGTCCTTCGGACTGGTGGCGGTGGCGCAGGCGCTGTTCCCGCTCTGGGCGCATCACCCGGCTACGGCGGGCCTGCGCGTGCATATCGCGAACGGCCTTCATCTCAATGCACTTCTGGAACGGCTGATTGGCGGCCTGAAAACCCCAAAGCCCTTCTGATCCACTGATCCCCGGAGAGACCCATGTTCCTCAAGCCGATCGACATCGCCCCCGCCCGGATCACCGGCCTCCTTCGGGCCGCCGAGGCAGCGGCGCGTTCCATCCCGCCCGACTTTCCGTTGTCGGCCACGGTGGCGGTCAACCCATTTCTTGGTCAGACGGGCGAGGATCTGGCGACGGCTGCCGCTCGCCTTGCCCTGGTCGCCGGAGTAGCCATTCCCCGGCCCCGCATCGAACTTGCGGCCGAAGTCGCGGCGGGCCGGATCACCGACGACGATCTGACCGCGGCGCTGATCGCCTCTGCCTCGCCGCTGAAGCCCGCAGACCTTGGCCTGCTAAAGGCAAAGCTGGTGGCGAGCGCCCCGGCGCCCGCCGCCCTGCCGACGGTAGCCGATCTGGCCACATCCGCCACGGGCACCGACTGGCCTGCCGTGATCGCGCGAACCTTCGGCCTGTGGGCCGCAGGCCGGTTTGACCGGGGACAGGCATTGTGGATGCCCGCGCCCGGACAAAGCGCCTTTGCCACCTGGCAAGACTGGGCGTCACACGACCTGACGCCAGAAATCGCGGGCCTTCAGGGGTTCTGCGCCCATGTCGCGGCGAGTCCCGACACTCCCGAGCGCGCGATCCTGCGAGCAGCCGAACGGCTGGGGATCAGCGAGGCCGCCGCGCCGACGGCCTTTCACCGGCTGCTGATGGACCTTGGCGGCTGGGCGATGCATGCCCGCTGGCTCTTGTGGGAAGCGGAGTTGAAAGGCGGCAGCGATGCCACGATTACCGACCTTCTGGCGATCCGCCTGATCTGGGAGGACGCGCTTCTTGCCCTCGCCCCTGGGGCACGCGAACGCTGGGCGCAGACCGTGGCCGCCCATGCCGCGCCAGTTGCGCCCTCGCCCGACCAGGTTATAGACGCGATCCTGCAAGAAGCGGCAGAGCGCGCGTATCAGCGTCGGCTGGCCGCGGCGCTGACCGGGACCAAGGCGCAGGCGGGGCGCCCCGCATTGCAGGCCGCCTTCTGCATCGACGTCCGGTCGGAGGTGTTCCGCCGCGCGCTGGAATCCCTGGACCCCGGCATCGCAACCATCGGCTTTGCCGACTTCTTCGGCCTGCCGCTGGAACACCGCGCGCATGGCACCGACGAGGTCACTCCGCATCTGCCGGTTCTGCTGGCCCCCTCGCTCACCTCTACCGGTCACGCCGAGCCGGCACTGGAAAAGGCCGCGCGGATCGCCGCCCGCACCTCGCGCGCCTGGGGCCGGTTCAGGCAGGCGGCGGTATCGTCCTTTGCCTTTGTCGAGGCGTCGGGGGCGGTCTACGGGGTGAAACTGGTGAAGGACGCGCTCGGCCTGCTGGGCAGGCCCGCGCCTGCGCCCACGCCTCGGATCGAGGGCAGGCTTTCGCCCGAGGCCAAGGCAGCCGCCGGGGCGGCGGTCCTGAAGGCCATGAGCATGACGTCAGGACACGCACGGCTGGTCCTCATTCTCGGCCATGGCGGGCAGGTGACGAACAATCCGCATGCGAGCGCCTATCATTGCGGCGCCTGCGGCGGTCAGACCGGCGAGGTCTCGGCCCGGTTGCTGGCCGCATTGTTGAACGATCCCGAAACACGCGCTGGTCTTCCCGGCCTGGGCATCGACCTGCCTGCGGATACGCTCTTCGTCGCTGGCTTGCACGGCACCACGACCGACATGGTCATGCTCTACGAGGACACGCCTGCGCCCGACCATGGCGCCGACCTTGCCACGGCGAAGGACTGGCTGGCGCGCGCCGCCAAGGTTGCGCGGGCAGAGCGGGCGCAGAAACTGCCGGGAGCGACTGCGGCCACGATCGTTGCGCGTGCCCGTGACTGGGCCGAGGTGCGTCCGGAATGGGGTCTTGCGGGCTGCGCCGCCTTTATCGCCGCCCCCCGTGCAGTCACCGCCAGCGCCGACCTTCAAGGCCGGGCCTTCCTGCACAGCTATGACTGGCACGCTGACACGGGATTCGGCACTCTGGAACTGATCCTGACCGCGCCGGTCGTCGTCGCCAGTTGGATCAGCCTGCAATACTACGCCTCCACCGTGGCGCCCGTGGCCTTTGGCGGCGGCAACAAGCTGATCCACAACGTCGTCGGAGGCACAGGGGTGGTGCAGGGGAACGGCGGCGCTCTGCGCCCCGGCCTACCCTGGCAAACAGTCCATGACGGCGAGCGGGGTGTGCACGAACCGCTGCGGCTGTCGGTCCTGATCGAGGCGCCACAGGCCGCGATGACCGAGATCCTCGCGCGCCATGCCGGGGTGCGGGACCTGCTCGACAACGGCTGGCTGCACCTCTTCGCGCTCAAGCGCGGGCGTATCGCCGCACGCTATCACCCCGGCCTTGTGTGGACATCGGCAGGCAATCTGGCCAAAGCCGCGTGAGACTGACCATGTGCCCTGCAGCTCCGGCTCGCGCCACGGGGAGCGGGCGAGTCCAGACACCCCTGGTCAAGTCGCCGTGATCGTTCGGCAAGAGCTTGAACGCGCCAGTTTCACCTCCACATGAGTAACTCATTCTCCCAACGCCCCAGAGGTGACAAATGCTCGATGCGCGACGGCTTCTGGATCAGGTCATGGGTGCGCTGCCGCCGGAAGCTCGGCAACGACAGGCGCCCGGTGGCAGTGGGCAGCTTGTGACAGGTGCGCTGGTCGGCGGCGTGCTGGGTCTGCTCGCGGGGAACAAGCGCGCAAGGAAACTGGTCGGCAAGACCGCCGGAACCGCGCTCAAGCTTGGCGGCCTCGCGGCGGTGGCGGCCATCGGCTATACCGCCTGGCAGCGCCACCGGGGTGCTGTGGGGTCCGGGCTGCAGCTCCCGCCCGCCGACAGCGGGTTCGCTCCCGCTCTCGCGCCCGGCGGCGAAGATCGGTTGGCGCGCGGGCTCATGGTCGCCATGATCCAGGGCGCCAAGGCCGATGGCCACGTCGACGCCGACGAGCATTCCCGCATCTTCGGCCAGATCACGGCGCTGGGGCTCGACACCGACGCCAAGGCCTTTGTCATGGACGAACTTGCCGCTCCTGCCGACGTCACGCGCGTGGCCGAACATGCGGCATCGCCAGAGATCGCGGCCGAACTCTACGCGGCGGCCTTTTTGGCCATGGACCCCGACACCCCCCAAGAGCGGCTTTTCCTGACCCGCTTGCAGGCCGCGCTGCGCCTTGATCCCGCCCTTGCGCTTCAGATCGAGGACACCGCGCGGGCCGCCGCCGATGAGTGACACCGTCGGGCAGTTGCCGCGCGATGCGCCTGTCCGGTTGGCAGAGGCCACCGCGCCTGAAAACGACGCGTCGGGCCCGGCTCGGGGCGCGCCGCTGGACGCACCCCAGTCGACGGGTGCCGGTGCGATGCTTGCCGAACTGAAACGCGCGCTGTCCGGCCGACCCGAGGCCGTTCCGCTGCGTGATCTTGTTGCGGCGATGGAAGGGAACAGCTTTCCAGTCCTGACGCTGCTTTTTGCGCTGCTGCTGGTCTCGCCGCTGAGCGCGATTCCAGGGGCCACAACGTTGTTCGGGCTGGCGATCGCGGCGATCCTGCTGCAATGGATTATGGGTCGGCGCCGGGTATGGCTGCCCGCCATGCTGCTGGACCGGCGCCTGCCCGTCGGGCGAACAACGAAAGCTCTTGATTGGCTGCGTGGGCCGGTGGCGTGGGTGGAATGTCGGCTGCGTCGGCGCCAGCGCTGGGTCTTTGTTGAGCCTTTCGCGCGGGGTCCGTTAGCACTCGCGCTTACCGCCGCGCTGTGTACTCCGCTGTTTGAAGTGATCCCCGGCAGCGGAACCAGTTTCGGCGCCGCGATCGCGCTGTTCGGCGCGGGGATTCTGGCGCGTGACGGGCTGGTCGTTCTGGCAGGGGCATGCCTTGCCGCCGTCCTTCCGGTCTCGCTCTGGCTTCTGCTGACCTGACACACCGTTTGCGGGGACTTGCGCGATGCCACAACCCTTCGGTCCCGTGCTGCTGTTTCGCGGTCTCTCGGACGGCCACCTGCGTCTTGCAGCGATCGTGGGGCACCCGGCAGACGCCGCACCCCCCGAACTCCTGACCGAGAAAGGCCCGGCGCGGCAGACCGAACTGCACCAGCTGGACGGGTTTCGTATCGCCCGTTTCGACTTCGACATGCCCATGGATGCAAAGCAGGGGCGGTATGTCTTCAATGGGCAGGAAGTCACCGTCGAAACGTGGTTCGGGGCAGATCTACGAATGGCCTTTACTTCGTGCAACGGGCAGGAGCATGGCGATTTCGACCGACCCGAGCCCCATCGCAACGCAATGTGGGCCCGCCTGGCCGCCGAACACGCTCAAACCCCATTTGCGCTTCTGCTCCACGGCGGTGACCAAATCTATGCCGACGAGGACGTGAAATCCCACCCGCTGACCCGTGGCTGGCCCGACCGCTTGCCACGAGAGGTGACCGCCGATCAGCTGTTCGATATCGAACGCACCCTGCGCCGTGCCTTCGTCGAACGGTATACACGGCATTATGCGGCTGGAGCCTTTGCCGAGGTCGCGCGTCAGATCCCCGCGCTTGCCATGTGGGACGACCACGACATCTGCGACGGCTGGGGTTCTCTCGAACGCTCGCGCACGCGCTCGGCCATCGGTCAGGCGTTGTTCCGCGTCGCGCGCGAGATGTTCCTTCTGTTCCAGCACGGCGCGCGCGAGGCCGACATTCCGGCGCTCTTCGCCGATCCCGAGGGCGTGGCACTTGGCTGGCACCACCGCCTGCCCGGCTTCGAACTCATCGCACCCGACCTGCGCTCGGAACGCGGTCGGCGGCAGATCATGGGTGCGCGTGGATGGACGATGATGGAGGCGCTGCGCCAAGAGACGACGGCCGAACACGTCTTCATGGTGTCCAGCGTGCCGTTGCTGGGACCGAGGCTGTCATTGGTCGAGGCGGCGATGATGCTCATCCCTTCGATGCAGAAATACGAGGACGACCTGCGCGATCAGTGGCAAAGCCGGACGCATCGCGAGGAATGGCGGCGGATGCTGTCACTCTGCCTCGAGGTGCTCGAGCGCTCGTCCATGACGGTGCTGTCGGGCGAGATCCATCTGGCAACGCAGATCCGGATGCGCGGTGACAAACGGGACTTGATCCAACTCATCGCCTCGGGCATCGCCCATGACGCCCCACCACAAGGTTACGCCCGCGCGCTCGGCCTGCTCGCGGGCCTGGGCGAGGCGCCGCTTTCGGGCCACCCTGTCCGCATCGCACCCCTGCCCGGCCAGTCGCGGCGCTATGTGGCCGAGCGCAACTATCTGGTGCTTCAGCGCCAAGCCGGTCGGTGGCAGGCGGAATGGGAACTGGAACATTCCGGCCGCTCCCCGTCCCTCGCCCTCTGAGCTGCAGATCCCGGCTTCGCTCTCGCGCTGTACCGAGAACACAGGCCCTGTTGCACTAACCGGCTGAACACCGAGGTGACCCTTTCCCCGGCAGACCTTTCGGCAGCGCGGTCACGATCCATGCGCGGATCGACGACTGGAAGCGGGATCATGGGCGTGCACCGAATCTCGCCCACGGCTCTCGCGGAAGTCACGCCGAGCGACTGCTCCATCGTCAGCCGCAGCAGGAATGCCGGATCGCACCAGAGCGCTTTGGCCGGTTGCGGCACGCGATCGAGGCCCAGTTTCGTTGATCCATATTTGATCATCGAAAGGAGATTCGCGTCGAGAACCTCCGCCTCGGCGGCGATCTCCCTGGGTCTATGTACCGCTCAGATCCGAAATTCCTTGCGCGACCAAGGTCGCCAGCCGTGTATCCGCATGCAGTTCCGTGGCGATTTATCAAACTCCACCAGCAGGTTACGTCGCGTCTCACAACTTCTGGCCCACATGTTGTGGCGGTCACCCCGAATAGGCGTGGGGGGTTGTCCCGAAAGCGACTTTCGGCTTACCTTTCTGGGATGGGTTTGAATGCTCTTTGGTTCTCGTGCGCGTTGATGGTGACGCGCAGTCGCTTCAATCGACCGGCATTGCGCGGTGCACGCCGACTGGCACGGTCGAGACGATCCGGGAATACCCCATGACCTCTCTCGGACAAGAAACCGCACCCATGGCCTGCCGCCTTGGCAATCGGCTATTGCCAGCCCCCCTGTCGGGCGCGCCACGTCGAAATCAGACAAGCGGGCCACTCGCCGCGCCCGGTCCAGCCCTTGCAGCGGCACTTTTCGCCAGCGGCCCCGCCCTTGCGCAAACCGTCGAGGTGCCCACCCACCAGGCCATGAGCGGTGTCGAACTGACGCTATCGGTATCCGAACTCGGCTCGGGCCGGGTGTTGCAACGGTCGACCACGCGCTCGGTATCGGATGGTCCGGTCGGGCTGCAACTGGGCACTGCCGTTGTTGTCTGCTTCACGGCCAGCCGGGAGGGCTGGATCACGCTTTGGAGCGTCGATGAGTTCGACCGCCCCACACGAATCTTTCCCAACCGCTTGAGCCACGATGGCGGCGACACAATGGCCGGGGCCCCTGTTGCCGCGAACGAACGCACCTGCCTGGGCGATGATGCGCGTTTCAGCCTTACCGTTGGCGGGCAAGCGGGGGCGACCTATCAGCTGAGCCTGAACTGGACGCCGCAGGCCGACGATGCCCTGCCCGCCGATGCCTATGTCCAGATCGGACCGCGCGCCCGCTCTGTCAGCGAGGGCGATGCCAGGTTCGCCGCAACACATATCGTCTACTCCCCGACCGACTGAACCCGAGGTTTCCCATGCCGCCTTTCCGCCCCGATCGCCTGCTGCTTGCCGGTCTTGGGGTTGCGCTGGCCGTGATGCTGCCTGCCGCAGCTGGGCACGCAGAACAGCGTGAAGGCTTTACCTGCACCCTACCCGACGATCCAGCCGGCCGCAGCCGCAGCGCCCAGTCGCGGATCGTGGGCGGAAGCGCGACCGACTGGCAACACTGGCCGTGGCAGGCCTCGATCCAGTTCGACAACCGGCAGGGGCTGATCTCTGACGCCGCGCGCGATTTCATCCAGTTTTGTGGCGGCTCGATCATCCACCCGCAATGGATACTGACCGCAGCGCATTGTTTCCCTGCAGGGGTCGATGCGCGCAATACCCGACTGTGGCACGGCGGCAGCCGGGTCGGACAGGGCGGCCGCGCGCATGACATCGCGGCGATCTTTTCGCATCCACGCTGGAACGAGGCCACGATGGAAAACGACATCGCATTGATCAAGCTGGCGCGCCCGATGGAAAACCTGCCGCGCGGCGCCGTGGTGCAGTTGCAGACCCCGGTTCAGGAACGCATGTTCGCCCCGTCCGGTACCTGCTCGGTCGTCACCGGCTGGGGGCAGATGCGCTCCGGCGATCATCCGACCTCGGACACGCTGCAACAGGTGGATGTGCCGATCATTGATCTTGAAACCTGCCGCGCCGCCTATCGCGGCCGCACCCGCACACCGATCCATGACAGCAACCTGTGCGCGGGCTACAGGCAGGGCACGCGCGACTCCTGCCAGGGCGACAGCGGAGGCCCGCTGGTCGTGCCTGACCCCAATGTGCCCGCAGGCTGGACGCAGACCGGCATTGTCAGTTGGGGCCTCGGCTGTGCTGCGCCGGATTCCTACGGCGTCTACACGCGGGTGGCGGCCTTTATTCCGTGGATACAGTCCACCGTTTCCAGCAATTGAAAAGTTTCCGCCCATGCCGCCCATGCCTTCACGCCTGATCCCCAC
>CALEZJ010000640.1 GCA_937927885.1 uncultured Paracoccaceae bacterium
CCTTTGCCACGCCCGAGACCCCCTGCACCGCCATGACGAAGGCAACCGACGCGGCGACACCCCAGGATGGATCAAGCTGCGCCAGCGCCACCAGCGCGCCGATCTGTAGCGCGAGACCGCCATAGAGCGTCGCAGCCAACCCGAAACGGGCGGCCAGCCAGCCGGCGGCGAGGTTGGTGACGATGCCGGCGACCTCGTAGTGCAGGAACAGCCAGGCCAGTTGGATCGGCGTGAAGCCGAGGCTGTTGAAATGCAGCAGAACCAGCATTCGCAGCGCGCCGTCCGACAGCATGAAAGCCCAGTAGGCCGCCGTCACCGCGGCATAGGCGCGCAGCGGGTTTGGCGGCGGGGCGGCGGGACTTGCGGTGTCGGTCACAGCGAGCCTGCGACCATCCGCGCGATATCGGCCAGCCGACAGGCATAGCCCCATTCATTGTCATACCAGGCGTAGATCTTCACCTGCGTGCCGTTGATGACCATGGTGGATGGCCCGTCCACGATGGAAGACCGCGGATCGTTGGTGAAATCGCAGGACACCAAGGGCCGCCTCTCGAAACCGAGGATCCCCTTCAGCGGGCCATCGGCGGCGGCGGCGAACAGCGCGTTCACCTCCTCGGCCGTCGTCGCCCGCTCCACCTCGAACACGCAATCGGTGAGGGAGGCATTCAGCAGCGGGACGCGCACGGCGTGGCCGTTCAGGCGGCCCTTGAGTTCCGGATAGATCAGCGTGATCGCCGTCGCGCTGCCCGTCGTGGTCGGGATCAGGTTCATCAGCGCCGACCGGGCGCGGCGCATGTCCTTGGCCGGACGGTCGACGATGGTCTGCGTATTCGTCACGTCATGGATCGTGGTGATCGACCCGTGCCGGATGCCGAGCGATTCATGGATCACCTTGACCACCGGGGCGAGACAGTTCGTCGTGCAAGAGGCGGCGGTGACAAGGGCCTGCGACCCGTCATAGAGGTGATGGTTCACGCCATAGACGAGGTTCAGCGCACCCCCATCCTTGACCGGGGCCGAGACGACCACCTTCTTCACTCCCGCGGCGTAATAGGGCCCAACCTTGGCGGCGGTCTTGAAGACACCCGTGCAGTCGATCACCAGATCGACGCCCAGTTCCGCCAAGGGCAGGGCCTCGATCGTCTTCTCGTGGCAAAGGCGGATGGTCTGACCCTTCAGGACCAGCGCGCCTTCGCCCGCTGCGACGGGCGTGCGCCAGCGGCCATGGACGCTGTCGAACTCCATCAGCAGCGCATGCTGCTCGGCATCCCCGACAGGGTCGTTCAAGAGGACGATCTCGCCCCCCGCGCCGGTGTCGATCAGGTCACGCAGGACGAGTTTTCCGATACGGCCAAGGCCGTTCAAGGCAATGCGGGTCATGGGGATCAGGCCTTTGCTTGTGCATCAGAGCCGATGGCATCGACGCGGGATTGGAGCGACATGCGGCTGAGGGATTCGTAGGGCAGTTCGACGAAAGTCGTGATGCGGCGGCGCAGCGCCGCGTAGGTCCGGGCAAAGACCAGCGCCTTCTCGGCATCGGTTCCGGTCGCCCTGACCGGGTCGGGCAGCCCCCAATGGCCAGTGATGGGTTGGCCGGGCCAGGGCGGGCATTCCTCGGCGGCGGCCGTGTCGCAGACGGTAAAGACGAAATCCATCACGACGGAGCCGGGCTGCTGGAATTCCGAGATGTGCTTGGACCGCAGGCCGCAGGTGTCGTGGCCGTTGCGCTTGAGGATTTCCAGCGCGAAGGGGTTCATCTCGCTGTTCGGACGGGTGCCCGCAGAGAAGGCCTGGAACTTGCCCTTGCCCAGATCGCGCAACAGCACCTCGGCAAAGATCGAGCGCGCAGAATTGCCCGAACAGATGAACAGCACATTGAAGTCGGTATCGGGGAAAGCCCGGTCCAGTCGGGCAGCGTCCCTTGGGGCCGCGAGCAGGGGGACAAGGAGGTCGGGCCGGGCGCGGCCCACATCGAGGGCGAGATA
>CALEZJ010000641.1 GCA_937927885.1 uncultured Paracoccaceae bacterium
CCCAGACGGGAGTCGTTGCGGCTGCTTCCTTCCGGACCTGACCGGGTTGGCGACGCGTCCACCCGCGCCGATCTCTCACGGGTCATCTAGGCAAGCCGCGCAGGCAATGCAAGGGTGGATCGGCGGGATCTGGACCAAAGACCGTTGCCAGCACCACGGACCTTGCGCTACCGACAGGCCCTGCACGGGACGCTCTGACAATGACCAAGCGCGGCTATCATCACGGCAATCTGCGGCAGGCGCTGGTCGACGCCGCGCTGGGGTTGATCGCCGAACAGGGTCCGACCGGTTTTACCATGGCCGAGGCCGCCAAGCGCGCCGATGTTTCGGCAGCGGCGCCCTATCGCCATTTTGCCGGGCGGGACGAACTGATCGCCGAGATCGCCACCCAGGGGTTCGAACTTTTCGCCGATGTGCTGGAATACGCCTTTGACGAAGGGCGCCCCTCGCCGCTGGTCGCCTTCGAGGCGGTGGGCCGCGCCTATCTGGCCTTTGCGCGCAAGTATCCCGGGCATTACATGGCAATGTTCGAATCCGGGATCAGCCCGACACAGACCCCCGAATTGACCCGCGCCTCGGAGCGCGCCCGGCGGGTGCTGACCCGGGCGGCGGACCTGTTGTCCGCGCGCATGCCTGCCGACCGGCGCCCGCCCGGGGCGATGTTCGCAGCGCATATCCAGGCCCTCAGCCACGGGATCGTCGAGCTATACAGTCGCGGCAAGCCCGGCGCCCGCGGTCCCTTCACGCCCGAGGAATTGCTAGAAACCGGCATCGGCATCTATCTGCGCGGCCTGGGGCTGATCGAACGCGACTGAAGGACGGACCTCGACCTGCGGCGCCGTGAAGCACCCGAAGGGCCGCGCCAGTCGTCGGGCCATATGCTGGTCGCGCCCTACCCTGTCGGAACACCATTCACGCGAAGGTCGAACACATCCGGCCGCGCATAATGGCCCGCAATGTCGCAGGCGGATTTCGCGGCGCGAACCACAGAAAGGTCAGCCTCAAAGGTAAGGATTGCCTCTTCGCCGAGCGGCGCGCGCGCCACGACCTCGCCGCGCGGGTCTATGATCATGCTGCCACCGTCACCGACATAGGCCATCGAGCTGAAGCGTTCAGGCACATCGGCAGGCGTGATCAGGCCACCGGTTGCGATCACATAGCAGGCGCCCTGCGACGCAAAGGCCCTCGAAAGGAGTTCCTTGCGCAACCAGAGGGACTCTGGCGCCGTGGGCGGCAGGGCGGGTTCGCCACTTGGCCTGCTTGCGATATGCACCTGTGTTCCCTGCGCGATCAGCGCGTCTTCGACGCCTCGGAAAATGCAAAGAATGCAATGCCGGGCAGCCAGGTCTCGCCGAAGGCGGCAAGGCACGCGCCGTTGCGCCCGGCATCCGCGATCAGTCGAACAGCCTTTTCACGGGACGCTTGCCGATCAAGGTAGTGTGGTGCGGCCTGCACCGCCGCTCTGCCAGACCCTAGCAGCGAGTCAGTTCTGCAGAGAGGCACAGCGAGCCGAGACCGACCTGTCTGTCGCCAGCCTCAAGCGCGAATAGGCATGCGTGACCTGGCGAACGTGATGTGGAATGGCCCACCGACAGATTCCAAGGCGGCCAGTCAAACTAGCGGATTTGAAGGGTTTGGTCTGGGCCAGCCAGCCCCGTCGTGGCGGCAAGTCGCCTTCTGGTCAGGTCCGCCTCGGCACGAAGCCAGTCGCAGAACCGCTGCAATTGCGGGCGTATGGTGCTGTGACCGGTCACGATCAAGACATAGGGCAATGGTGCGGCAAGGCATTGATGCCCGGGAAAGGGCAGGACACATCGGCCCCTTGCCAGGTCCTCCTCGACAAGGGAAAGGCCGCAGACCAGAAACCCGACATTCTGGCGCACAGCCTCGAGCGCGAGGCGCGCATGACGATAATGCACGCCGCGCACGACGCCTTCACGGCGATAGCCGAAGCGTTCGACCCAATCCTGCCAGCCGGGACGCATCGGATCATCCCGCTGGGCATCCAGATGCAAGAGCGGCATGCCTTCCAGAAGCAGATCCGTGTCGCGTCCCGCCAGTCGCCACAGATTATCCGGTCCGGAAACGGGCAGCAGGCAGTCGCGATAGAGGACGTCACCCCTGCCGGGCGCACAATACTCGATCCGGCAATCCGGAGCGCCAAGTCGCATCGGCACATCGCCCGCGCCATTGATGCAGAACCGGATATTGGGGTTATCGGCGCGAAACGACGGCAGGCGTGGCATCAACCACAGTTCCGACCAATCGGGGTCTGCAACAATGTGGATCTCGGTCACGCGCTGGAAGTCCAGCGTCTCGATAACCCGGTCAAGCGCGGCAAAGGCACTCTCGAGGTCGGTCATCGCGCGCTGGAGATCGGCGGTGGGTTTCAACCCGGAACGTCCGCGCAACAACAGATCGGATCCAAGATACTCTTCGAGCGACCGGATGCGTTGCCCAACGGCAGCCGACGTGATCCCAAGGCGTTCTGCAGCCGCTTTGAGCGACCCGAGGCGGATAGCCATTTCCAGAGCCTGAAGGGATTTCAGGTGGGACGCGACGCTCATTGATAAAGGCTAGCTTTAGTCATGCAAACTTTCAACCATCCATCGAAAGATGACCTTTAGACCGCAAAAGATTTTTTGGTTAGGAAGAATGCGCCCGCAGGCGCATGCTTTGCGTACATCAAAATGGGAAAGGACTCCCGATGAACACGCTGAAGCGGTACATGATCGAGCGCAATATTCCGGGTGTTGGCGAGTTTTCCATCACCGAACTCTGCGGCGCCTCCCGTGCCTCGAACCAGGCGATCGGTTCGATCGGCAAGGGCATCCAGTGGCAACACAGCTATGTCGCGGCAGACAAGACCTTCTGCATCTACCTTGCCGAGGGCGAGGACGAGATCCGCAAACATGCGGAACTCAGCGGCATCCCGATCACCAGGATTACCGAAATCCCCCAGATCATCGATCCACTCACGGCCAACAACTGAAGGCAGGATCGCTCAACTGCCTGGCATCAAAGCGGGATGGTCTTTCCAGAGGCCATCCCGCGCCCTTTTCCGACTTGCACCGCGTCGTGGAGGACACATGGGTGTCTTGCCACTACGGTGACGTCACCGACAACCGCACCACCATCAAGATCGACACCCCCCGCAAAGTCCCCGATCACCACCACCCAGAAAACCGAGGCGACACCGTCAGCGAGAAGCCTCATTGACACAGGGGAGAGCGCTGGCCCGATGAAAGCCGCCGCCATGTCCTGCGCCTGCCGCGCGCCTCGCCGATCTGACGGGGCACTGCCGACCACCGGTGCGTCGTAGCGCGCAACCCTGGGCCCTTGCCGAGGCGATCGACGATTTTCCGTGGCAGCATCCGCCGAGTTCGGGAGGCCAGCCCGCTGGTGACGCTGGGCTACGGGGGTCGCCGTTTCAGACGTGATCCCCCCGGCACGATCCGCAGGTCACGCAG
>CALEZJ010000642.1 GCA_937927885.1 uncultured Paracoccaceae bacterium
GGGCGTCGGCATCAGGGTCCAGCATGTCAGTCGGTCCTTACCCACACGGCTTTGGTTTGCAGGTAGGCCTCCAGCGACTCGCGTCCGGACTCGCGTCCTATGCCGCTCATGCCATAGCCGCCAAAGGGCATCGCGACATCGGTCATGTGGTAGGTGTTCACCCAGACCGTGCCCGCCTTGAGAGCGGCGGCAACGCGATGCGCGCGCCCGACCTGCTCGGTCCACACCCCAGCCGCCAGCCCGAAAACCGTACCATTGGCGCGGCGAACCAGTTCTTCCTCGTCGCGGAAGGTCAGCACCGAAAGGACCGGCCCAAAGATTTCCTCCCGCGCGATGGTCATATCGTCGCGGACATCGGTAAACACAGTGGGCGGCACGAAATAGCCGCTTCCGAACCCGCCTTCGGTAAGTGCAGCCCCGCCCGACAGGGCTTGTGCGCCCTGCTCGCGGCCTTGCTGAAGATAGCCGCACACCTTGTCGAACTGCCCGCGCGACACCAATGGGCCCAACTGGGTCGCCGGATCCAGCCCGTGACCCAGTCGCATCGCGGAACCCAGGTCGGCAACCCGTTGGGCGAAATCGTCTGCCACCCCTTCCTGCACGAACAGCCGTGTGCCCGCGTTGCAGATCTGACCGGTATTGAGGAAACAGGCCGCCGCCGCACCCTGCGCCGCGCGGTCCAGATCGGCGTCGTTGAAAACGACATTCGGCGACTTGCCACCCAGTTCCAGCGTGACGCGCTTCAGCGTTCCGGCAGCGGCGCGCATGATCCCCTGCCCTGTCGGCACCGAACCGGTAAAGGCAATCTTGTCGACGCCCGGATGATCGGCAAGGGCTGCCCCGGCGCTGCGACCGTATCCGGTGATCACATTGACGACGCCGGGCGGCACCCCGGCTTCGAGCACGAGTTCCGCCAGCCTGAGAGACGAAAGCGATGCCTCTTCGGAGGGTTTCAGAACCATGGTGCAGCCCGTCGCCAGGACGGGTGCCACCTTCCAGATTGCCGAAGTGATCGGTGCATTCCAGGGAATGATCGCGGCGACGACACCCACCGGTTCCTTGCGGGTATAGGTCAGAAACGTTCCCGCCGGGGCCGAGTTTTCCACCGTCTCGCCCAGAAGCATCGTGGCGGCACCGGCGTAATAGCGGATCAGCCCCAGAGCCCGCCGCTTGCGCGGCCGCAGGTGCGAGATCGGCGCCCCCATTTCCAGACAGTCGAGGAGGATCAATTCCTCGTGGTGACGGTCGACCAGATCGGCAAGACGTAGCATCATTTCCTGACGTTCAAAGGGTTTGAGCTTGGCCCATTCCCCTTCCAGGGCGCCGCGCGCGGCGGCAACCGCCAGCGCCACATCCGTTGCATCGCCCGCTGCGACATCGGCCAGATGGCGCCCGGTGGCCGGATCGTACGTTGGCAGCGTCGCGCCCGATTGTGCCGCCTGCCACTGCCCGCCGATCAGCAATTTGCGTGCACCGCCCTCCAGCCAGGGCAAGTCGGGCATGACGGGTTGTTGAAAATGCTGCATTCCTGACTCCGTCATGCGTCCTGCCGCACGCGGTCGAGGCGGAACCCCTCGTAGCCCGCTGCGACGACCTTGTTGCAGTGGCGCCGATACGCATCGACCCCGCCGATATAGGGCAGGAACACTCTCGGCTTGCCGGGCACATTGGCGCCCATGTACCAGGAATTCGCCTGCCCCATCAGCGTTCGCTCCGCGACCTCGGCCACATGCGCAACCCAGCGCGCCTGCGCCTCCGCCTCGGGCTCGACACGGTCGAGATCGTTTTGCTTCATGTAGCCGAGCAGGTCCGATACCCATTCCACATGCTGTTCAACCGAGGCCAGCACGTTCGACAGCACGGACGGGCTGCCCGGCCCGGTGATCATGTGCAGGTTGGGGAAGCCATGGATCATGACCCCCATCATGGCCACCGGACCATCGGCCCAGACCTCGGCCAGACTGCCGCCGGGGCCTTGAATATCGATGCGCAGGATTGCCCCTGTTACCGCGTCGAAGCCGGTCGCAAACACGATGACATCGAGGTCGAAATCACCCGCAGTCGTGCGCAGGCCGGTTTCTGTCAGACCGGTTATCGGGGCCGACTTGACGTCGACCAGCGTTACGTTGGGCCGGTTGAAGGTCTCGTAGAAATCGGTGCCAAGACAGATGCGCTTCGCTCCGATCGGATAGCCATGTGGCACCAGCTTTTCCGCTGTCGCCGGGTCCTTGACCGTCTCGCGGATGCGCTCACGGATATAATCGGCGGCGGTCGCGTTGGCGGCGGCATTCGACAGGATATCGTTGTAGGCATAAAGGAAGTTGCCGCCCCCCTTGGCCCAGCGGCGGTCATATTCGGCGCGACGTTCCTCGGCTGTGGCCTCGAAGGCCGATTTGACCGGGAATTCCGCCAACCAACCCGAACGGGTATCTTCACGCGCATAGCGGCGCAATTCGGGAAAGTTTGCATGCCAATGGGCGATTTTTTCAGGCGCCAGCGGGGCATTTCGGGCAGGAACACAGAAATGCGGCGTGCGCTGGAACACGGTCAGGTGGCTCGCGATCTTTGCCAGTTCCGGGATCACCTGCACGCCCGAGGAACCGGTGCCGATGACACCGATCCGCTTGCCGGTGAGGTCCGGCGCATCGTTGGGCCAGGTGCCCGTGTGCAGGGTGATGCCCTTGTAGTCGGAAAGGCCTGGGAAATCCGGGATTGTCGTTGACGACAGGCAGCCAGTCCCCAGGATCAGGTGCCGTGCGGCCAGTGTTTCCGCGTCGGCAGTGACGATCCAGTGACGCGCCTTTTCATCCCAGCGCGCGGCCGTGACACGGGTGTTGAAGGTAAACCCACGTCGCAGGTCCAGCCGGTCGGCAACATGGTTCGCATAGCGAAGAATCTCGGGCTGGGTGGCAAAGCGTTCGGTCCATTGCCATTCGGTTTCCAGCTCCGGCAAGAAGGAATAGCTGTACTCAAGGCTTTCAACATCGCAACGCGCGCCCGGATAGCCGTTCCAGTACCATGTGCCGCCCACGTCGGGTGCCGCTTCGAAACCGCGTGTCGTCAGCCCCAGTCCGCGTGCCTTGTGCAACAGGTACAGCCCCGCAAAACCCGCGCCAACGATGACAGCATCCACAGTTTGCATGCGCCCCTCCATTTTCCCTGCGGCACACTAGTCTCAGCCACCCGGCTTGTGCAAGAAGTATTTCCAATAGAGATTTAAATTC
>CALEZJ010000643.1 GCA_937927885.1 uncultured Paracoccaceae bacterium
GACCCGCGCCGACGATGACGACGTCATACTCCATCGATTCGCGTTCAATTCCGGACATGCTGGCTCCTCGCTGCGTCTGGCGGCCGTGCGGCGCAATTTTCTTGCGGGGTGGATACAGGTTGCCCTTGATGCGGTCAATTGCGACCGGGCGTCAGAGCCATGCGCATGCCTTTGCCGCCGTCGCCGAGCGGGGCTTGCAATTCGCGTCTGCCTGCTGTCAGTTGGGTCCTGAAGAGCGACCTGCCCCGGCCCATGGCCGCGGGTTTTTTCATTTTCCGAGTGAGGCCCGATGGAAAAGATCCCGATGACCCGCCGCGGTTTCGACGCGCTCGACGCCGAGCTGCGCCAGTTGAAAAGCACTGACCGCCCGGCCGTGATCCGTGCCATCGCCGAAGCGCGCGAACATGGCGACCTGTCGGAAAACGCCGAATACCACGCCGCACGCGAGAAGCAGAGCTTTATCGAGGGACGGATCAAGGAGTTGGAAGGCATCCTCGGACGCGCGGAGGTGATCGACCCTGCACGTCTGTCCGGGGCGATCAAGTTTGGCGCCACGGTGAGGCTGGTCGACGAGGATACCGACGAGGAAAAGACCTATCAGATCGTCGGCGAGACCGAGGCGGATATCGAGAACGGCCTGTTGAACATCCGCTCGCCGCTGGCGCGGGCGCTGATCGGCAAGGAGGCTGGCGACAGCGTCGAGGTGCGCACCCCCGGCGGTGATCGCAGCTACGAGGTTATCTCGGTCGACTACCGCTGAGGCCCGTCATGGCCGACACCCCCCCTCCGCTTCCGCCGCGCCCGCGCCTGTCAGGCGAGGTGCTGGCCTTCGTGCTGTCGCTGATCTGGCTGGGATTGCTGGTTGCTGCCTTTCGGGTGCTGGGTCTGGAAGGGCAGCAGATCGCCGACACGCTGGGGTTGGTGGTGGTGGCGCTGGCCGTATTCCTGCCCATTGCCTTGATCTGGCTGGCGGTTCTGGTGCTGCGCGCGGCGCGCGACATGCGCGACCAGTCGCTGCGGCTGCAGGCCACGGTCGAGGGGATGCGGCGCGGCTGGATCCGTGACCAGCAGGCGGCAGGCCATGCGCTGAAGCCCTCGGTCGAGGAAAAGCTGGCCGAAATCGCCGCCGCCCAGACGCGCGCCGAGACTCAATTGGCCCTGTTCACCTCGCGCCGCGAACAGGGGCGCCGCGATGCCGGGAAATGGGCGGCACCCGCGCCGACGCCGGGCGCAGAGGAAGCGGCCGGGATCGACACCACCCCGGACGCTGCCCAGCCTGTGCTGGCGCTGGATAACCCGCTGCCCGGCGCGGGCCCGCTGCCCCCGGCCGATGTGATCCGCGCGCTGCACTTCCCCGAAACCGACAGTGACGACGAGGGCTTTGCCGCGCTGCGCCGGGCGCTGGCCGATCACGGAACCGCCGAACTGGTGCGCGCTGCGCAAACGGTGTTGAGCGTGCTGGCCGAAGAGGGCATCTACATGGACGACCTGCGCCCCGACCGGGCGCGACCCGAATTGTGGCGCGCCTTTGCGATGGGCGCGCGCGGATCGGAGATCGCGCCGCTGGGGGGCATCCGCGACCGCTCGTGCCTGGCGCTGACCGCCGGCCGGATGCGCGCCGATCCCGCCTTTCGCGAGGCCGCGCACCGGTTCCTGCGCACCTTTGATCGTCGGTTCGTGGTCTTCGAGGCGCATGCCAGCGACGCCGAAATCGCCCGGCTGGCCGAGACCCGTTCGGCCCGCGCCTTCATGCTGCTGGGCCGCGTGGCCGGAATGTTCGGCTAGGCCATGACCGACAGGCCCTCCGCCCCCGCCCGCCGCGCCTATTGGCAGGGCCTGCGTGACGGCGGGCCATTCCTGTTGATCATCGGCCCTTTTGGCATGGTCTTTGGCGTCGTTGCCACCGAGGCTGGACTCAGCGTGGTGCAGACGCTGGCCTTTTCCGTCGCCGTGATCGCCGGGGCCGCGCAACTGACCGCGCTGCAACTGATGACCGAGAACGCGCCGACGGTGATCGTGCTTTTGACCGCGCTGGCCGTGAATGCGCGCATGGCGATGTATTCGGCCAGCCTGACCCCGCATCTGGGCGCGGCCCCGCTGTGGCAGCGGGCAGTCGTCGCCTACCTGATGGTCGATCAGGCCTATGCGACCGCCTACCTGCGTTTCGAGCGGGAACCCGGGATGAGTGTCGGCGCCAAGCTGGGTTACTATCTGGGCGTGATCACACTGGTGGCGCCCTGCTGGTATCTGGGCACATTGGCCGGCGCGCTGCTGGGCGAGGCAATCCCCCCCTCGATCCCGATATCCGCGGCGGTGCCGATCACCTTTCTGGCTCTGGTCGGGCCGATGCTGCGCACGCTGGCCCATGTGGTGGCTGCACTGGTGTCGGTGGTGGGTACGCTGGCGCTGGGATTCCTGCCCTATTCGCTGGGACTGCTGGCCGCTGCGGTGCTGGCGATGATGGCGGGCGCGGCCGTCGAGACGCGCGTGGCCCGCTGGCGCGAGGGCGCACGATGAGCGATGCCCTGATCTGGACGGTGATCGCCTTGCTGGCGGTGGGCACCTTTGGCCTGCGCTTTTCGTTTCTGGGGTTGATCGGCAATCGCCCCCTGCCCGAGTGGCTGCTGCGCCACCTGCGCTATACCGCCGTTGCTGTGATCCCTGGCCTGATGGCACCGCGCGTGCTGACGCTGGACCCGGCCACGGGCCTTCCCGACCCTGCATTGCTGGCGGCAGTGGCGCTGACATTGACCATCGGTCTTTGGACCCGCAACGCCGTGTGGGCGATGCTGGGCGGCGTCACGATGCTGGTGGTCAGCGTGCTGGTCTAGGAATCAATAGGTCTGGCGCGCGGTGGGTTCGGCGTCGGAATAGATCCGTTCGACCGTGACCCCGGGGATCGTGGCGAGTTGATCCGTCAGCGAATTGGGCTGGAAAGAATCGCGCAGGAATTCGAAACCAGGGACCTGGCGCAGAATCGCCACGATGGATTTCGCGCAATAGGCATCCGGCACCGGCCCATAGGATTCGGCCAGTCGCAGGATGTACTCGGCCGTCTCGGGCGGCACCGCGAGAGTCAGGATCAGCACATGATGGGTGCGCCGCGCATGGTAATAGGTGTAGCGGTGCAGTTGCTCGGGCGTCATGCCGTATTGAACGTCGTGCCGTTCGGGCGACTCGGGATGGTTCCACGAACCCGCCGGATCGAACAGCACCCGCTGGCTGGGCGCATTGATGAGCAGGGCCGCGTGCTCGCCACGGCCCGTTTCGTTGTTGATGACGTTATAGACCGAAATCTCGATCGGCCCCGGATGCTGATAGCGCGCCGCGATCACCTCGGCCTCGGGGGCGTAGACCACCGGCTTGGTGCAGGCGGCGACAAGAACCAACCCCAGAAGGGCAACGATACGCAGGATCAGCGGCATGGGCGACGGCCTTCCGGGGTCTGGCGGAACAGGATCAGGCGTTCACGAGCGCCATGAAGATCAGAATGCCGATCGACACCGCAGCGACCCAGATCGCAAACTTGATGAACCCGGCAAAGGTCTTTTCCTGATCCCTGATATCCATCGAACCGTGCTTGTGCGCCATGTCAGGCTCCCGTTTGTGGTGTTTTTTCTTCCTTAGCCCAAGGCAAAACCGCTGTCACCCGGTTTGCGCGCGGCGATTGTCGCGAAGCGTGTAGACCAGATCGTCGCGCGCCAGCAATTGTTCCAGCAGGCGGGCGGTGACGCGGTGGGGTTCGATCCCCTCGAACCCCGGCAACCCCGCCAGCAGTGAGGAAACGTTGTAGGCGCAGTGCAGCGGCAGCGAGGGCGGGCGTTCGGCAGCGCGGCGCAGCGCGAGGCGGGCGACATCCGGTGTTACCGCCTTGTCGAAAAGGTGCACGACCCAGCCCCCGACCGAATAGCGGATGCCGTCGCGCGCCAGATAACTATCCTCATCCGCAGGGGTGACATTGTGAATCACCTCGCTGTCACCGCGACACTGGTCGGCGGGGGTCCAGACCCCGGCGGGATCGTAGATCAGCGATTCGGCACCGGCGTGCACGATCAGCCCGGAGTGAAAGGGAATGTCGGCGCCCGCCATCTCGAAAATGACGATGCGCAGGCGGTAGGGCGCATTCACAGGCGCGACGTCAACGGGCGGCAGTTCGCCGTGGCGCAGGGGCGTGCAGGCCGCCAGCGCCAAGCCCGCCATGACCGCCCGGCGGCTCAGACTGCCTGCCATTCCCAGGCCCCTGCCGGATTGCGCCAGCGGCGGACCCGGCCCTCTGCCAGCAGATGGTTCAGATGCGCCACCGCCTCGACAAGGGCCATCCCGGCCTCGGGCCCGGTGATCTCGCGCTTGAAAAGCGGCACGAAGCACTGCGCCGCCGTGCGCGGCTGGTCGAGCGCAGCCTGGAGGCGGTCCAGCGCACCGAGATGGTTGTCGACCATCTGCGCGAGGCGCGTGGGCAGCCCGGTGAAGGGCAGCTTGTGCCCCGGCAGAACAAGGTGGCGGTCCTCGGCAAAGGTGGCAAGACGGCGACAACTGTCGATCCATTCGCGCACAGGATCGGCGTCGGGCTCGGTCGCATAGACGCCCAGATTGGCGCTGATACCGGGCAAGAGCTGGTCTCCGCCGATCACCAGGTCGTCGTCGAGGCTCCACAGGGTCGCGTGTTCGGGCGCGTGGCCATGCCCTACCCGGACCAGCCAGCGGCGCCCGCCCATGGTTAGCACGTCCCCCTCGGCAATGCGCGTGAACCCCAGAGGCAGCGGTGCCACCATATCGGCAAAGTTGAACGGCCGCTCTGCCATGCGGCGGGCGATCTCGCCCTCGTCGACGCCCGAACTGCGCCAATAGGCGATGGTCTCGGGCACCGGGCTTTCGTGGACATCCAGCGTCAGCATGCGCGCGAACAGCCAGGCGGTGCGAGTGGTGATCAGTTCGCACCCGTGTTCGGTCTGGAACCAGCCCGCAAGGCCGATGTGGTCGGGGTGGTGGTGAGTCACGACCACCCGGCGCACTGGCTTTTCAGCAAGCGGACCGGCAAACAACGCCTCCCACGCCGCGCGGCCCTTGCGGCCGGCAAAGCCGGTGTCGACAACAGTCCAGCCCTCGCCGTCGTCCAGCGCATAGACGTTGACATGATCCAGCGCCATCGGCAGCGGCAAGCGCATCCACAGGACGCCGGGCGCGACCTCGACAGCGGCGCCGGGGGCCGGGGGAACCTCGAACGGATAGCGAATGCCGGGATCCGGCGCGCGTGAGGGGGCGTTCATGCGCAGGCCAGATCGTCGGCGGAAAGTGCATAAAGCTGCGCCGCCCCGGCGCGGGCCTGCACCAGAAGTGCAGCCTGCTCGGGCAGGATACGGTCAATGAACACCCGCGCCAGACGGGCTCGCGGCCCTCCGGGATCGGCGATCGCGGCCCGAAGATGGTAATGCGCCCCCAGCACCCGGGCAAAGGCGCGCAGGAAGGCGACAGCCCCGGCGTTGCGGTCATCGGGGGTCTGGGAAACCAGCCATTCCACCGCCTCGCGCATGGTTTCGGCGGCCTCCCAGACCTTGCCCGCCAGTTCGGGCAAGGTGACGCGCGCGGCCTCGGCGCTGTCCTCGACCTCTTGCAGCAGACGGTGGGCTGCCTCGCCCCCATCCATCATCTTGCGGCCAACGAGGTCCATCGCCTGAATGCCGTTGGTTCCCTCGTAGATCGGCGTGATACGCGCGTCGCGGAAATACTGCGCGGCGCCGGTTTCCTCGATGAAGCCCATTCCGCCGTGAACCTGCACGCCCAGACTGGAAACCTCGCAGCCGATGTCGGTGCCATGCGCCTTGGCAATCGGCGTCAGCAGGGCGGCGCGCGCGGTCCAACTGTCCTTGCCGGTTGCCCTGGCCATGTCGAGGCTGAGCCCGCAATCCAGCGCAATCGCCCGTGCGGCAAAGGTTTCGGCCTTCATCACCGCCAGCATGCGGCGCACATCGGCGTGGTCGATGATCGCCGTGTCGCCCTTTGGCGTGCGGCCTTGACGGCGGTCCTTGGCATAGGCCAGCGCGTGCTGATAAGCGGCCTCGGCCACGCCGATACCCTGCGCCCCCACGCCAAGACGGGCGTTGTTCATCATGGTGAACATTGCTGCCATACCGCCGCCCGGCTTGCCGATCATCCAGCCTTGGGCGCCCTCGAACGCCATCACACAGGTGGGCGAGCCGTGGATGCCCAGCTTGTGCTCCAGCGACACCACCCGCAGCGCGTTGCGCGCGCCGGGGTTGCCCTGCGCGTCGGGGATCAGCTTGGGCACCATGAACAGGCTGATGCCGCGCGTGCCGGGCGCAGACTCGGGCAGGCGGGCGAGGACAAGATGGCAGACATTGGCAGCAACGTCATGGTCGCCCCAGGTGATGAAGATCTTTTGCCCGGTGATGGCATAGGTGCCATCGGTGTTCTGTTCCGCCTTGGTGCGCAGCGCGCCCACGTCCGAACCCGCCTGGGGCTCGGTCAGGTTCATCGTCCCGGTCCATTCACCGGCGATCAGCTTTGGCAGGTAAAGGTCCTTGATCGCATCCGAGGCGTGGTGTTCCAATGCCTCGATCTGGCCCTGGCTGAGCAAGGGGCACAGTTGCAGCGACAGGCAGGCGCCCGACATCATCTCGTTCATCGCGGTGGTCAGGGTGATCGGCAGACCCATCCCGCCATGGTCGGGCGTGGCACTCAGGCCCAGCCAGCCCCCCTCGGCGATGGCCTTGTAGCCCTCCTTGAACCCTGGCGAGGTCCGCACGATGCCGTTTTCCAACCGCGCCGGGGTCAGATCACCCCCCCGGTTCAGCGGAGCCAGTACCTCATCGCACAGACGTCCCAGTTCGGTCAGGATGGCTTCGGTCGTCTCGGGACCTGCCTCGGCAAAGGTTTCGGTCGCGGCCAGACGGGCGTAGCCCAGCACCCGGTCGAGCAGAAAGCGGATATCGGCGACGGGGGCGGCAAAGGACATGACATAACCTCAGGGCGATCTGACGGAGGGTCGCGGCCCGCTTGGCAAGCCGCGCCAAGGGCTGTATTGCCCCAAATCGGCGTCCCGTTCCACCCGGAGAAATCAGGACGCAGCGTCAATCGGGGCTGCCTGTGACCGAGACCCTCGTTCTTTCGCCAAACCCCGAGGGGCTCGCACGCGCCGCGGCGATCCTGCGGGCGGGCGGGTTGGTCGCGCTGCCGACCGAGACGGTTTATGGACTTGCTGCGGATGCCCGCGATGACCGGGCGGTGGCAAAGATCTTTGCAGCCAAGGGGCGCCCCCGGTTCAACCCGCTGATCGTGCATCTGCCGGGGCTGGAGGCCGTCCCGGAATTCGCCGAGGTGACGCCGCTGGGCGCGCGGCTGGCCGACGCCTTCTGGCCCGGCCCGATGACTCTGGTCCTGCCGCTCAGGGGGGGGCTTTCGCCTTTGGTGACGGCGGGGCTCTCGACCGTGGCGATCCGGCTGCCCGCCCATCCGGTGGCAAAGGGATTGCTGGAGGCCTTTGGGGGCCCCTTGGCGGCGCCCTCGGCCAACCCCTCGGGGCGGATCAGTCCGGTGACTGCCGCGCATGTGATCGAAGGACTGGGCGGGCGTATCGCGGCGGTCATCGACGGGGGAGATTGTGCTGTCGGGCTGGAATCCACGATTCTGGATGCAACCGGCGACGCGCCGGTGCTGCTGCGCGCCGGGGGGCTGGCGGTGGAAGAGATTGAGCGTCTGGGACTGCGGGTCGCCGAGCGGCAGGGAAACGCGATCACGGCGCCCGGGCAACTCGCCTCGCATTACGCCCCGCGCGGGCGGGTCCGGTTGGACGTCACGGTACCCGAGGCCGGGGAAATCTGGGTCGGCTTTGGTCCCAGCCCCGGCGCGGCGCTGAGCTTGAGCGAGTCCGGCGATCTGACCGAGGCCGCCGCGCACCTGTTCCACGCGCTGCATCAGGCAGATGCGCTGGCCGGACCCGGTGGCCGCATCGCCTTTGCCCCCTTGCCCGAAACCGGCCTTGGCCGCGCCATCAATGATCGGCTGCGGCGCGCGGCGGCGCCGCGCTGAGTCGGAGCGATCCATGACGCTGGACAGGTTGCGGCGTGCTTGTGTCCTGCGGTGCGCATCGCGTATCTGGAGCGAGAGGACGGAGCAGGCCGGTTATCCCGGGCAGGGTCGTGCTTTTTGGCGGACTTGGAGAATGACATGACAAATCCCCTGTATGATGCGCTCTTCGCGCCCCTGTCCGGACGTGGCTCGACGTTCCTGATCCTGCCCGACGGACGCGAGATTTCGGGCGCGGCCTTCCACGGGCTTTGCGCGCGCGTCGCGGGGGCGCTGGCGGAACTGGGTTTGCAGCCCGGCGACCGCATGGCGGTGCAGGTCGAAAAGAGCATTGAGGCGCTGGCGCTTTATGGGGGGGCGGTGATGGCGGGGGTCGTATTCCTGCCGCTGAACACCGCCTACACGCCCGAGGAACTGCGCTATTTCGTGACCGATGCCGGGGCGACCCTGCTGCTGGCGGATGGGACGAAAGCGGCGGCTCTGGCCACGGTGGCGGCCGATTGCGGAGCACGGTTGATGGTGCTGAACGCCGACGGCACCGGCGATTTCGCCGAAGCCGTATCAGCGGCGACCGAGATGTCGGGGCCTGCGGTGCGGGACGAGGCGGATCTGGCGGCGTTGCTCTATACGTCGGGCACCACGGGACGCTCGAAGGGCGCGATGCTGAGCCAGAGGAACCTGTTGTCCAACGCCGAGGTTCTGGTGCGCGAGTGGCGCTTTGGCCCCGGTGATGTGCTGCTGCACGCGCTGCCGATCTTTCACACCCATGGGCTTTTCGTCGCCACCAACACGATGCTTCTGGCAGGCGGGGCGATGATCCTGTTGCCGAAACTGGATGTTGACGCGCTGATCCGCTGGATGCCGCGCGCGAATACGCTGATGGGCGTTCCCACTTTTTATACACGCCTCCTGGACGATCCGCGCTTTACCCGCGATCTGGTGTCACATTTTCGACTTTTCATTTCAGGCTCGGCGCCGCTGCTGGCCGAGACCCACACGGCTTTCGAGGCGCGCACCGGGCACCGGATCCTCGAGCGCTATGGCATGACCGAGACCAACATGAACACCTCGAACCCGTACGAAGGCGCGCGGAAGGCGGGTACTGTGGGGCCCGCGCTGCCGGGGGTCGAGGTCAAGGTCACCGACCCCGCAACGGGCGCAACCTTGCCGCAGGGCGAAATCGGCGTGATCGAGGTGCGCGGGCCGAACGTGTTTCAGGGCTATTGGCGGATGCCGGAAAAGACCGCCGCCGAATTACGCGCGGACGGTTTCTTCATCACCGGCGATCTGGGCGTGATCGACACCGAGGGCTATGTCACCATCGTCGGTCGGCAAAAGGACCTGATCATTGCCGGGGGTTACAACATCTATCCCAAGGAGATCGAACTGGAACTGGACGAGGTTCCCGGCATCAAGGAAAGCGCGGTAATCGGCGTGCCGCATCCCGATCTGGGCGAGGCGGTGCTGGGGGTGATCGTGCCGGAACCGGGCACCAATCCAGACACCTCGGCGATTCTGGCCGGGCTGGGTGCGCGGCTGGCGCGGTTCAAGGTGCCGCGTGCGCTGGTGGTGGTGCCGGACCTGCCGCGCAACACCATGGGAAAGGTGCAAAAGGCCCTGTTGCGCGACACCTACGCGGGCTGGTTCCGACGTTGAAGGCTCAGTCGACGCACAGCGTCTCGCGGCGTCCGGGAACCGTGAAGACCTCATGGCAACCGAAAAGCGGCTGGTAGGGGGCGCAGGTGCCGGACCGCGCGAGGCACAGTCCCTGACAGTCCGATGCGGAGGTGCAGGCGCGGCCCGCGTCGCGCGTGGGCTGGATGCAGGAGTGGATTCCGCCACCACGCAGCATCATTTGTCCCCCCGCACGCAAGCAGGCCGCTCGCTCTTGGAC
>CALEZJ010000644.1 GCA_937927885.1 uncultured Paracoccaceae bacterium
CGAACGGGGGACCCCCAGATCCACAATCTGGTGCTCTAACCAACTGAGCTAAGGCTGCACTTGCGCGCCATTTAGCGGCGCCGACGCCCGAGTGCAAGAGGGGATTGCGTGCAAGAAGGGTTCTACGGCATGGGGTGTGGCTGCATCCGGTCTCTGCGGCGGGGGCTTGCGGTGCGGGCGGGCATTGGGCATGCAGCGAGGGCAGATCACGGCGGCAGATCACGGGGGCAAGGCATGTCGGATCCCTTTTTCTTTGGCTATGGCTCGCTGGTAAACCGTGCGACCCACGCCTATGCGCCTGCCTATCGCGCGCGGCTTCTGGGTTGGCGGCGGGCCTGGCGACACACCGAGGGGCGCGCGGTGCCCTTTCTGACCGGGGTGCCCGATCCGGGTAGCGTGATCGACGGACTGGTCGCGCGGGTGCCTGGTGGCGACTGGGCAGCGCTGGACCTGCGCGAGGAAGGATACTTGCGCCATCCGGTCGGGCAGGGGCTGGTGGCCGACGGTGGCGTGGACAAGGCGCAGATCTATGCGGTGCCACAGGAGTCGATGGTGGTGCAATCCGATCCGGCGCCCATCCTGCTCAGCTATCTCGATGTGGTGGTACAGGGCTACCTTCGCGAGTTCGGGACGCAAGGCGCGCAGGATTTCTTTGCCACCACGGATGGTTGGGATGTTCCGGTGCTCGATGACCGCGCGGCGCCGATTTACCCCAGGGCGCAGCGACTGACCCTGGACGAGACCGCCTTTGTCGACCGCGCGCTGGCAGAACTTGGGGTTGTGCCGCGTCGGGGCTAGTCTGGGTCAGACAAGAAGGAAACCGGGCGCCTGGCGCCCGGTTTCCAACGTGATCGCAAGAAGTTACTCGACCGACAGGGCGACAAAGCGCGGATCGCCCCCCGAACGCACCATCAGGAGCACCGTCCGGCGCCCCGCTGATCGCGCGGCATCGACCTGCGCCTGCAGATCCGCGACCGAGGCGACCGGCTGCTGCCCTGCCTCGGTGATCAGGTCACCCGCGCGCAGCCCTTTGGTTTCGGCGTCCGAACCCGGTGCAACCTCGCGCACCACCAGACCCATCACGTTCATGTCCAGGCCCATTTCGGCCCGGATCTGCTCGTCCACCGGGGCCAGCGTCAGGCCCAGCAATTCGACCGGGGCCTGCGGCTGTGAAGGTGCGGCGCCGCTGCGGGTGGGTGTCAGACGTTCTTCGTCGCGCAGACCCAGGGTCACGGTCAGCGTCGCTTCGGCTCCCTCGCGATAGACAATGACCTCGACGGCACGGCCCACGCCCGCATCCGCCACGCGCCGCACCAGATCACGGGTGTCACGCACCTCGCCACCGTCAAAACGCAGGATCACGTCGCCCGTCAGCACGCCTCCGGCGCGCGAGGGGCCGTCCATCACTTCTGTCACCAGGGCACCGCGGGCGCTGGACAGTCCCAGGGCCTCGGCCACGTCAACCGACACGTCCTGAATGCGCACGCCCAGCCAGCCACGACGGATTTCGCCGTATTCGCGCAACTGGAACACCACGCGCTCGACGACATGCGAAGACATGGCAAAGCCGATGCCGATGGAACCGCCAGTGGGCGACAGGATCGCGGTGTTGACCCCGATCACCTCGCCATCGAGGTTGAAGAGCGGCCCACCCGAGTTGCCCCGGTTGATCGCGGCGTCGGTCTGGATGTAGTCGTCATAATTGCCCTGCAACGCCCGGCCGCGCGCCGAGATGATACCGGCCGAGACCGAAAAGCCCTGACCCAGCGGGTTGCCCACCGCCAGCACCCAGTCGCCGACGCGTGCGGTCTCGCTGTTGCCAAAGGGAACAAAAGTCAGGTCCCGCGGCGCGTCGACCTTGAGCACCGCGATGTCGGTCGCCGGATCGGTGCCGATCAGCGTCGCACGCAGCCGCTCGCCCGAGAAGAACTCGACCTCGATCTGGTCGGCACCTTCGATGACGTGGTTGTTCGTCACGATGAACCCGTCGGCCGAGATCACGAATCCCGAACCCAGCGCCTGGCTCTGGCGCGGGCGCGGCACGCGCGGGCCGCCGTCGCGGTTGAAGAAGTCGTTGAAGAAGTCCTGGAACGGCGCCCCATCAGGCAGGCGCGGCGCGCGCGGATCCATGTTGGTGGAAACGGTCGTCGAGGTGGTGATGTTGACCACGGCGGGACTGACCCTTTCGGCGAGGTCGGCGAAGCTGAGCGGCCGGTCCTGCGCGCGCAGGGGCAACGCCATCGCCGCGACGAGAAGGATGAGTCCCAGAATGTTCAACCAGCGCAGGATTGCCCATCCCGTGCCGGACTGCGCCATGGCGAGTGCGCTGCTGGCGCCGGCCCGCTGATGCGTCATGAGTAGTTCCCCTCGGTATGATCTGCAAAGGCCCGCTCGCTCGGACGCGGGGGCATGCGCGAATGTAGGAACAATCCAGACC
>CALEZJ010000645.1 GCA_937927885.1 uncultured Paracoccaceae bacterium
CCCAGGCCCGCGTCGTCATTATCGGAGGCGCCATCTCGGGCTGCTCGATGGCCTATCATCTCGCAAAGGCGGGCTGGACGGACATCGTGCTGCTCGAACGAAAGCAACTGACCTGCGGCACCACATGGCACGCGGCGGGGCTGATCGGGCAACTCAGGGGCAGCCAGAACATGACACGGTTGGCGAAGTATTCCGCCGACCTTTACGTGCGGCTCGAGTCGGAAACCGGCATCGCCACCGGCATGCGCCAGACGGGGTCGATCAGCGTCGCCCTGACTGAAGCGCGCAAAGAGGAACTTTATCGCTCCGCCGCGCTCGCCCGCGCCTTCAATGTCGATGTGGCGGAAATCTCGCCCGCCGAGGTGAAGGCGATGTATCCGCATCTCAACGTCGGCGACGTGGTCGGCGCGGTGCATCTGCCGCTGGATGGCCAGTGCGATCCCGGCAACATTGCGCTGGCATTGGCCAAGGGCGCGCGGATGCGCGGCGCGCAGGTGTTCGAGGGGGTCAAGGTCACCCGTGTCCTCGACGACGGCAAACGCGTGACCGGGGTTCAGGTCGAGACCGGCGAGGTGATCGCTTGCGAGCATGTCGTCAATTGCGGCGGCATGTGGGCGCGCGATCTGGCGGCGCGATCCGGCGTCACCCTGCCTTTGCATGCCGCCGAACATTTCTATCTGGTTACCGAACCCGTCGAGGGCCTGGGCCGCCTGCCGGTGCTGCGGGTGCCGGATGAATGCGCCTATTACAAGGAAGACGCGGGCAAGATGATGCTGGGCGCCTTCGAGCCCAAAGCCAAACCCTGGGGCATGCAGGGCATCCCCGAGGATTTCTGTTTTGACTCTCTCCCCGAGGATTTCGACCATTTCGAGCCGATCCTGGCAATGGCGATGAACCGCATGCCGCTCTTTCAGACAGCCGGGGTGCATACCTTCTTCAACGGACCCGAAAGCTTCACGCCCGATGACCGCTATTACCTTGGTCCGGCGCCGGAACTCGGCAATTACTGGGTTGCCTCCGGGTATAACTCGGTCGGCATCGTCTCGTCGGGCGGCGCCGGAATGGCGCTGGCGCATTGGATGACCGAGGGCGAGCCGCCCTTTGACCTCTGGGAAGTCGACATTCGCCGCGCCCAGCCCTTCCAGAAGAACCGCCGGTACCTGAAAGAGCGCGTCACGGAAACACTGGGCCTGCTCTACGCCGATCATTTCCCCTATCGTCAGGTCGAAACCGCGCGCGGGGTGCGGCGTTCGCCGATCCACCAGCACCTCAAGGACCGCGGCGCCGTGTTCGGCGAGGTCGCGGGATGGGAGCGCGCCAACTGGTTCGCCCGCCCGGGGCAGGAGAGGGAATACCGCTATTCCTGGGGGCGTCAGAACTGGTTCGACAACCAGAGAGCCGAGCATCTGGCGGTCAGGAACGGCGTCGGCCTGTTCGACATGACCTCGTTCGGCAAGATCCGCGTCGAGGGGCGCGACGCTTGCGCGTTCCTCAACCGGATGTGCTCGGCCGAAATGGACGTGTCGGTGGGTCGGATCGTCTATACGATGCTGCTGAACGCGCGCGGCGGGATCGAGGCCGATCTGACGGTGACGCGGCTTTCGGAAACCGCCTTCCTGCTGGTCGTGCCCGGCGCCACCTTGCAGCGCAACCTTGCCTGGCTGCGGGGGCATGTCGGAGAGGCCTTTGCCGTCATCACCGATGTGACGGCGGCGGAATCGGTGCTGTGTGTGATGGGGCCGAAGGCGCGCGATCTGATGCAGCGGGTTTCGCCGAACGATTTCTCGAACGCCGCGCATCCTTTTGGCGTGGCGAAGGAGATCGAGATCGGCTTCGGCGTCGCGCGGGCGCACCGGGTGACCTATGTCGGCGAACTGGGCTGGGAGATCTACGCCAGCAGCGACCAGACCGCGCATGTGTTTGAAACGCTTGACGAAGCGGGCACCGATCTGGGGCTGACCCTGTGCGGCATCCACACGCTGGATTCGTGTCGGATCGAAAAGGCCTATCGCCACTGGGGCCATGACATCACCGACGAGGACCATGTGCTGGAGGCCGGGTTGGGCTTTACGGTCAGGACAGCAAAGCCCGATTTCCTGGGTCGCGATGCGGTGCTGAGAAAGCGCGAATGCGGCCTGTCGCGGCGGATGGTGCAGTTCCTGCTGAGCGACCCGCAAGCGATGGTCTACCACAACGAGCCGATCCTGAAGGATGGGAGGATCGTGGGAACGGTGACCAGCGGCAATTACGGCCATCATCTGGGGGGGGCGGTGGCGATGGGCTATGTGCCCTGCGCCCCGGGCGAGGATGTGCTGGCGGCGCGCTACGAGATCGACGTGGCGGGGCGGCGTGTGGAGGCCAAGGCGTCGCTGGAGCCGCTGCATGATCCAAGG
>CALEZJ010000646.1 GCA_937927885.1 uncultured Paracoccaceae bacterium
ATCATCGGCAGCCGCATCCGGTTGTCGAAATAGCGCAGCGCGCGTGGATTGACCCGGCGATAGGCGCGATAGGCCGGATCGCCGTTGCAATGGATCGCCGTGGCCGCGCGCAGCGCCCGACGCAGCGCCCCTTCGTGGCTGAGCGCCCACCAGAGCGCGCCCAGCCTGCGCCGGACCGAAGGGCCGATGTGCAGCGCCCGCGCCAGACGGCCGCCCAGCGCCTCGTCCAGCGTGAAGACCAGCCTGCCCATGCGGCCCCGCATCAGGGCGGGCAGGTGCAGGTATTGCATGTCATCCGCCGCGACATAGACCAGCGCGGCCTCGTCCAGCAAAAGGTCGGGCACCGGCGCGCCGGGGTCGAGCACGATCAGGTCGAACCCCAGCCTGGCGAGGGTATAGCGCATCGGCTTTTCGATCTGCCGCCGCCCGCGCCGCATCACGCACCGCACCGGGCCGGGCCATAGCTGGCAGTGCAGTTTCATCCCCTCGACAAATCGCAGGTCCAGAATCACCTCGCCGCCCGGGGCCTCGATCAGCGGCGCGGGCGAAAGCATGATGAGCGAGGGCATGAAACAACAATCCGTGGGACAGGGTGAGGCCGAGAAAACAGTGGATTGTCGCGCCTTGTCCATCCTAAATTGTCGCCCCGGGCGCAAGGGACGGATTGGACATGCACATTTCGGTTTTTCGGGCTCTTGCGGCGCTGGTGATCGTGATCTGGGCAGGCGTGCCCGCGCTGGCGCAGGTCGATGTCGCGCCCCGCGAGGGGCGCCGCGCGCTGGGCCTCAATCTGGCCGAGGTGGTGGGCTGGAACACCGGCGTGCCCTTCATCAACGTGATGAATGCCGGGGTGACCTGGGTGGGGCACACCGGGTCGGGCTGGGGCGGGATGGAAGAGGCCGATCTGGCCGCCGCCGGGGCGCTGGATGCCGATGGCTGGGTGGTGGCCTTTCCGCGCAATGTGCGGCGGATTTCCACCTTCGTGCTGATGGACCTGCCCGCGGAAACTACCTCGGTCGCCGGGACCTGGCACGCCACCTGGGAGGGAAGCGCCTATCTGGGATTCACCGGTTCGGTGCGCAATGTGCGCTATGGGTCCAATTCGGCAACCTTCGATTTCGTGCCCGGCGAGGGTTCGGTCCTGATCGAGTTCAACCGTGGCACGCTGCGCAACCTGACCATCGTGCACGAGCGCAACCTCGAAGCCCATGCAGCGGGGCGGCTGTTCAACCCCGACTGGCTGGCGCGGGTGGGCGACATGGCGGTCCTGCGGTTCATGGACTGGATGCGCACCAACAATTCCACCGTCACACGCTGGGACGAGCGCGCGCAGGTCAGCGATTACACCTGGGCGCGGCGCGGCGTACCGCTGGAGGTGATGATCCAGCTGGCCAATGAAACCGGCGCCGATCCCTGGTTCACCCTGCCGCATCTGGCGGATGACGCGTATGTGCGCCAGTTTGCCGAGATGGTGCGCGACCGGCTGGACCCCGGATTGCGCGCCTGGTTCGAATTGTCGAACGAGATCTGGAACTGGTCGTTCGAGCAGGCGCATTGGGCGGAATCGAACGCCCGCGCGCGGTGGAACCGCGACTGGGCCTGGGTGCAGTTCGGGGCTGTGCGCGCGGCCGAGGTGATGCGGGTGATCGATGCGGTCTATGCCGGGCACGAAGCGCGGCGGCTGCGCATCCTGGGGCTGTTCACCGGCTGGATCGGGTTGGAAGCCGACATGCTGAACGCCCCCGATTTCCTGGCCGAGGACCCCGCCAACCGCCCCCCGCGCGAGTTCTTCGACGCGCTCGCCGTCACCGCCTATTTCAACGCCGAGTTGCACAACGAGACCCGCCGCCCGATGCTGCGCCAATGGCTGGCCGACAGCCGCGCCGCCGCCGAGACCCGCGCCAATGCCGAGGGGCTGGCCGGCGCCGCGCGCGAGGCCTTCATCGCCGCACACCGGTTCGATCTGGCGATCGACCTGGCCGGGGCCGAGATCGTCGACGGGTCGACCTCGGGCGATCCGGAAAACTCGGTGCGCGACCTTCTGGACCGCACGCTGGCGCATCATGTCGGGGTCGCGCGCGAGGCCGGGCTGGCGCTGGTCATGTACGAAGGCGGCACGCATGTGGTGGCCAATCCGCAGGATCATGGCGATGCCGAGATGGTCGCCTTTTTCGAGGCGCTGAATTACTCCGAGGCGATGGGGCGTGCCTATCGCGTGCTGGTGCAGGGCTGGCAGGGGCTGACCCCGGCGCCCTTTGTCGCCTATCTGGATATCGGACGGCCGTCGGTCTGGGGGTCCTGGGGGCATCTGCGCCATCTCGACGACGACACCACCCGCTGGCGCGCCCTGATGGAGCTGACCGCGCGATGAGTGTGGCGCTGTCGGTCATCATCCCGGCCTGCAACGAGGCGGGCTGGATCGACACCTGTCTGGGCGCGGTGCTGGGGTCGCGCGATCTGCCGCTGGCGCAGGTTGTCGTGGTGGCGAATGGCTGCACGGATGACACGGCAGCGCGGGCGCGGGCGCGGGGCGCGGCCTTTGCGGCACGGGGCTGGGGGTTTGACGTGCTGGACCTGCCCGCCCTCGGCAAGCCGGGCGCGCTGGACGCGGGCGATGCGTCGGCCGTCCACGGCGCGCGGGTCTATCTGGATGCCGATGTGACGGTCTCGCCGCCGCTGCTGGCGCAGATCGCGGCGGTTCTGGGGGGGCCGGGGGGGCGCTATGCCTCGGGGAGGCCCCGGGTCACGGCGCGGGGCTGGTTCAGCCGGGCCTATGCGCGGTTCTGGACCCGCCTGCCCTTTGTCGCCGAAGGCGTGCCGGGTTTCGGCCTTTTCGCCGTCAACGCCGAAGGGCGGTCGCGCTGGGCGACCTTTCCGGCGATCATCTCGGATGACACCTTTGTGCGCACGCTGTTCACGCCCTCGGAACGGCACGCCGTCCCCGCACCCTATGACTGGCCGCTGGTCGAGGGGTTTTCGCGGCTGGTGCGGGTGCGGCGGCGGCAGGATCAGGGCGTGGCCGAGATGCAGGCCCGCTTTCCCGCCCAGATGGCGAACGAGGGCAAGTCCCCCGTCGGCAAGGCCTGGCTGCTGCGCAGGCTGGTGGCCGACCCGCTGGCCTTTGCCGCCTATGCGGCGGTGTCGCTGGCGGTGCGGTGGGGTGCGGCGCGTCAGACCGGCTGGGTGCGCGGGCGCTGAGTGAAGAGCGCGGCCAGCTTTGCGGCCTCGACATCGACATTGTGGCGCATCAGCACGCGGGCGCGGCCCGTGGTGCCCATGCGGCGCAGCTTTTCGTCGGGGGTTGCCGCCAGTTCGGTGATCGCCTCGGCCAGCGCCAGCGCATCGCCCGGGGGCACCAGCCAGCCGGTGCGCTGGTCCTGCATCAGTTCGGGGATGCCCGCCACCCAGGTGGCGATCACCGGACGGGCGGATACCAGCGCCTCCATCACCACCATCGGCAGACCCTCGGCGAAGGAGGGCAGCACCAGCGCATGCGCCTTGTCGAGAGCGCGGCGCACGCCGGCCTCGTCCTGCCAGCCGGTCAGGGTGACGCGGTGGCCCAGCCCCTCTTGCGCGATGGCGCGTTCCAGCGGGCGGCGCAAGTCGCCGTCACCGACCAGCACCAGCCGCGCATCGACACCGCGCCGCTGGACCTCGGCCATGGCCTCGATCAGCAGCAACTGCCCCTTCTGTTCCGAAAACCGCCCGATGGTGACCAGCGAGACCGGCCGCGCGGCGGGGAGAGGGCGGGGCTCGTCGAAATTCTGCGGCTCGATCCCGCAATGCACCACCTTGATGCGCGGCCAGAGCCGGTAATCGACCAACCGGCACAACTGGCTGCGCCCGAAGGAGGAAATCGCCACCACGAAATCCGCGCGGCGGATCTTCAGCGGCAGGGCAATGGCGGCGGGCTTGTCGAATTCCTCGGGCCCGTGGACGGTAAAGCTGAAAGGCTTGCCGGTCATTTCCGCCACCAGCATGGCGACCGTCGCGGCATTGGTGCCGAAATGGGCATGCAGTCGGTCGGTGTTGGTTTCGATCACCCGGCGCGCGACCCAGGCGGATTCCAGAAAATAGACCAGATGTTTGAGATACCCGGCCTCGGACCCCCGCGCGGCCTGCAAGGCGAGGCCCAGCGCCCGCCAGATCGCCAGCGGCGCGTGCAGGCCGGTCAGGAACACCGCCCAGATCAGCGCCGCCGCGCCCTGAGACAGCACATAGCCGGTCTTGTCCTGCTCCTCGCGGTCGCCCGCATCGGGCAGGTCGCCGTCGTGGGACCGCATGGCAAAGCGCTGCACCGCCACCCCGCGCCGTTCAAGCGCGCGAATCTCGCGGCGGATGAAGCTGTGCGATGGCGCGGGATAGGTGTTGAGGATATAGCCGATCTTCACGAGTAGCCCCGTTCTGGTTCGGCGATCTGGCTAGGGGTCAATTCGGGCGAATTCAAGAAGGGAAGGCGGTGCAGTCGGGGCAGAACGGCCGCCATATTGGCGCCGCAATGCTGCGTCAATCGGCTGCTAACCGTGTTGCAGTGGAGTGGGCGGGAGTGGCGATCATGGCAGGACCCGGCGGCGCCGCGCGGACCGGACTGACGGCGCGGATCCTGCGGTCGTCAGGGCTGACGATCCTCAGTTTTGGCACGCAGCAGGTGATCCGGTTCGGATCGAACCTGATTCTGGCGCGGCTGCTGTTCCCCGAGGCCTTTGGCACGATGGCGCTGGTCACGGTCCTGCTGATCGGCCTGACGATGCTGTCGGACATGGGCGTGCAGCCCGCGATCCAGTCATCGAAGCGTGGCGACGAGCCCGATTTCCTGAACACCGCCTGGACGCTGAACCTGATCCGCGCCGTGATGCTGTTCGCCATCGCCTGCGCGCTGGCCTGGCCGATGTCCTGGTTCTACCGCGAGCCCCTGCTGGCGCAACTGATCCCGGTGGCGGCGATCAGCCTGTTGATCCTGTCGCTGGAGCCGACCCGGGCCGAGAGCGCGTCGCGCCACATGCTGCTGGGGCGGGTGACGCTGCTGGAACTGTCGGCGCAGGTGATCAGCGTGGTGGCGATGCTGCTGCTGGCCTGGGCGACGCAATCGATCTGGGCGCTGGTGGCGGGCAATCTGGTGGCGGCACTGGCGCGCACCTGTCTTGCCTGGGTGATCCTGCCGGGCATCGTCAACCGCCCGCATCTGGACCGCTCGTCGATGCGGGAACTGATGCAATACGGGCGATGGATCTTCTTTTCCACCATGGCCGGCTTTCTGGTGCTGCAATCGGACAAGCTGATCCTGGGCCGCCATCTGACGATGGAGGAGCTGGGTCTTTACAACATCGGCTTTTTCCTGGCCGGTTTTCCGCTGATGCTGGGCCAGCAACTGGTGCAGCGGCTGATGATCCCGATCTATCGCGCCAGCCCGCCGCGCGATTCGCGCGAGAATTTCCTCAGGCTGCGGCGGATCCGCTTTGTGCTGTCGGGGTTCCTGCTGGCCGCGGTGACGCCGCTGGCCTTTGGCGGGATCTGGGTGGTGGGGCTGCTTTACGATCCGCGCTATGCGGCCTCGGGCGCGGTGACGATGATCGTCTGCCTGTCGCTGATGCCGCAGATGCTGGGGCTGACCTATGATCAGGTCGCGCTGGCCTCGGGCGATTCGCGCGGCTTTTTCGCCATGAACGCCACCCGCGCCGTTCTTCTGGTCACGCTGCTGCTGATTCTTGTGCCGCGGCTGGGCATTCCCGGCGCGCCGCTGGCACTGGTCAGCACCACCTTGCTGAGCTACCCTCTGCAGGTGCGGCTGGCGCGTCGGCACGGCGCCTGGGACGGGCTGCATGACGCGATCATGTATGGGCTGGCGGCGCTGGTCGCGGCGGCAGTTCTGGGGGTGTTTCACGCCGAGCTGATGGCGGTTTTCCAGCGCTGATCATCGTTCTGCCCTAATTGTGACAGGCTTTGGCGGCAAGGCAGGGTAAAGGACAATTCAGGACGCGTCTTGGCGCGGCAAGGGTTCGGTCATGGTCAACACGCGTATCTTGCAGCAAAGGCTGGGCTGGCGCGCCCCCGGGGACGGGACCGAGGCGCAGCCCCCGGCCGCCGCGGCGGCGCATCGCCCGATCCTGCAAGGGCGCATCGATCCCGGCACGCGGGGCCCGCTGGCCCGGCCAGCCCGCGCCGCCGCCATGGAAGAACTGTGGGAGTCGCTGCCGGAGGCGGGTCTGGACCTGCGGCAGATGTCGCGGGGCCGCGCCTCGCCCGGGTTCGACCGCGATTCGGCGGCCGGGGCGGCGATGGACCAGTTGCGCGGGCAGATCCTGCGGGTGCTGAAGGACAAGGGCTGGCGCCGGGTCGGCATCACCTCGGCCGGGCGGGGTGCGGGGCGCAGCTTTGTCGCGGCGGCGCTGGCGGCCAGCATCGCGCGGCTGGAAAGCCTGCGGGTTCTGCTGGTCGACACCGATCTGGAGGCGCCGGGGCTGTCGGCCCTGCTGGGCATTCCGGCGCTGGGCGGGCTCGATGACGTGCTGTCCGGACTGACCCCGCCCCTGTCGCGGGTGCTGCGGGTGGGGCCGTCGCTGGCGCTGGCGCTGAACGACACGCCGGTGCCCGAAGCGACCGAACGCATGATGACCCCCGATGCCATCCTGGCCCTGCGCGCGCTGGTCGACGGGCTTGGCCCCGATGTGGTGATCCACGACCTGCCGCCGCTGGTCGGCCACACGCTGACCCAGGCGCTGTTGCCGCAACTGGACGCGGTGCTGCTGGTGGCCGATGGCACCCGCACCACCGCCGCCGACATCCTGGCCTGCGAGCGCCTGCTGGAAGGTCAGGTGCCGATGCTGGGGGTGATCCTGAACAAGTCCGAAGACCGCGATCCGCGCATCGCGGCGCGGCGGCGCTGAGCGGAGGCGCAGATGGGACCGATCCAGACCCTGCACGAGGTGAAAAGCTGGCTGCGCCGCCGCTGGCGGCTGATCGCGCTGACCACGCTGGTGGGCATTCTGGGCGGCGTGCTGGCCGCCTTGCAGACGCCCCGCATCTATGGCGCCAGCGCGGTGATCCAGGTCATCAACCCGGTGATCGTGGCAACCGAGGGGGGCTCGGCCGCGACGCCGGATGTCACGCGCCGGGTGCAGATGATCGAACAGCGGCTGATGTCGCGCGAATCGCTGCTGGAACTGGCCCAGCGCCACGATCTGTTCGCCGACATGCCGATCAGCCCGTCGGAACAGGTTGCGCTGATGCGCCAGTCCTTCAGCATCTCGGCGATTGCCGCCGCGCAGCAGGGGTTCGAACGCGATGGCTCGCTGTCGGCGCTGATCGTCTCGGCCTCGGACGGCGACCCGGTCAAGGCGGCGGCGATCGCCAATGACCTTGCCGATGCGCTGGTGCGTGAAAGCGTCGATGCCCGCCAGAGCAACGCCCAGCAGGCGCTGGCCTTTTTCCGCAGCGAGGAAGAGCGGCTGGCCGAATCGATCCTGGCCCTGGAAGGGGAAATCGCCCGGTTTTCCAGCGAGAACGAGGGGTTCCTGCCGGCCGCCATCGCCGTGCGGCGCGAGGAGGGCGGACGGCTGACTGCCGCTCTCCTGGAGGTGCAGCAGGTGCTGAGCGGGTTGCAGACCGAACTGGCGGCGCAGGATTCCCGATCCGGGCGGGCAGTGACGCAGCGGCGCATCCAGCAACTGAACGACGATATCGGGCAAGCCAATCTGCAGGTGGCCGTGCTGACCCAGCGCATCGCCGAAATCCAGACCCTGCTGGCGCGGGCCCCGGAATTCGAACAGCAACTGATCGCCATGAACCGGCGGATGGAGCAATTGCAGACCCAGTTGACCGCAGCCGCCGAACGCCGCCGCGAGGCCGAACTGGGCGCGCGCATCGAGGTGGACCGGCAATCCGAGCGGTTTGAACTGCTGGAACGCGCGCTGGTGCCGGAATACCCCAGCTCGACCAGCCGCAAGAAGGTGGCGCTGATGGGGATCATCGGCGGGCTGGGGCTGGGTATCCTGCTGGCCTATGCGCTGGAATGGATGCAGCCCGCGCTGCGCACCGCGCAACGGATGGAGCGCGAGTTGCAATTGCGGCCCGTCATCAGCATTCCCTATTCGATGCCGCTGCGCGAACGGCGGCGGCGGCAGTGGATCTGGGCCTTTGGTCTGGGGGTGATGCTGGTGGGCGCGGGGATTGCGGCGTCGCTGCTGGGGCTGATCCGGTAAGGGAGCGCTGCCGGCCGGGCATCAGGCAGGGAGCAGCAGCAGTTCGGCGGTGATGCAGATGCCATTGGCGCCGGGTTGCAGCGGTCCTTCGTGGAGGGTGCCGTCCAGCGTGACGATCCGGGCGGAAAGGCTGGCCTTGCCGTTGGTGATTGTCCCCTCGGTCAGCAGGATTTCGGTGGCAAAGCTGTCGATCGGAGGCTGGCCGATGAGCCGGGGATGCACCAGCGAGCCAAGGCCGAGCACGCGCGCGTCACCCAGCCCGATCGAGGCGGCGAGCGCTTCGAGGGACCCGGTGATGTCCTGATTGGGCCGCAGCGTGACCAGCGCGCCGGGACCCGCGGGACCCGTGGCGACAGGCTGGAACAGGGGAAAGCGGGTCTCGGGATCCTCGACGACGTCGAGCCGGGCGCCACGGATCGCCCAGCCGCGCGCCGGGGTGGGGCGCGACAGGCGGCTTTCCAGCGGAAGGATATGGCCCATGCGCGGGCCGTCCCAGCCCGGGGCGTCAAAGGTGCCATGCCCGTGCAGCCAGGGCGCGCCTTGCTTGCGGCCCGCGTGAAGGCCCAGATGGCGGATGTGTCCGGCACCCATCCGGTAGGGACCCGCATACCAGGCGGCATGCGCGCCGGTGGGATCGGGGCCGGGAACGACGAAATCCAGCGTGCCGAGAGCCGCATTTTCGATCTCCAGCCAGCCGCCATCGAACCCGGCCAGCGCCAGGGCGACCGATTGCGCCAGCGTTTCGGCCACGGGCAGGATCAGATCGACCGGCGTTGCGTGGCAGGGCCGGGTGGCCCAGCG
>CALEZJ010000647.1 GCA_937927885.1 uncultured Paracoccaceae bacterium
TCGTGGCCCTGATCGAGGGGCCGCAGCCAGTCGGTCGGGAACCAGTTGTCGTGGTCGCCCATATCCACTTGCCAGATGTCGTGATCGTCGCGACGAACGGGACCGACCAAGATGAAACCTTCGCCGGTCAGGTGCGGTTTGTCGGGGATGTTGACGATCACCCGCATGCCAACCGTCATGCGTTCGGTCATTTGTATTCCTCCGCTGCTGCTGCGATCATGCGCCGATACACGGGCGACGATAACTGACGGACACGGCATCGGCACAGGTCGGCCGTGCAGTCGGGCAGAGGCAGCGAAGGGCGGTCCGTGGCGAGCATGAATCGGCCCTGATACGGGCGCGATGCATCACAGCAGGTTTCCTCGAACACGATATGGCGCCGAATCTGCGCGGTCAGCGCGGTACCGACAGCATCCTTGGCGTCGCGCAGTGCCCACCACGCCACCTCGGCAACCTGCGCCTCTGGCGAGCCGTCATCGGCCTTGATGTCCCACGCCAGCAGGCTGTCGAGGATGCGCGCGGCTTGCGCCATGTCGATGCCATCCAGCGCCCGCCATGCCTGCGCCCATTCCAGCGCCAGGGCTCGATCCGCAGGTGTGACCTCATCTATGTGATGGAACTGCGAGAATGCGGGGCGGATCGGGCGGCCGGAGGCGCTGAGTTCAAAGGCGGGTTTCTTCGGGCGCAAGAACGGCCAGATCATTGGTCGCGACCTGACAGGATCGAGCTTTGCCACAGCACCTGCCCTTTGATTCGGTCGCGATCCTCTTTCCCCAGGACAGGGCGGTCTGAATAGGTGCGGTTGTCGCATTCTGCCTGCCATTTCCGTCCGATCTGGCGCAGGCGGCGGACGTGCAAGCCATCGTCGAGGTGCAGCAGGAATAATGCATTGTCGCGGGGCACTTTTTGCGAATGGTCGAACAGAACCACGGCGCCGGCCGGAATGGTAGGCTCCATGCGGTCGCTGGTCACCCGGAACAGATAGCACTGACCGGGTGAATAGGTGCGTTCGCGCAGCCAGGATGAGAGGAAGGCGACCTCGCCGACCTGTTGGAGCGGGGCGTCGTCATCGAGCCGCCAATAGTGCACCTGAGCGAATTCCAACATCGAGACGCCGAGCATGCTGCGATCAACAGGCGGGGCTGATCGTTCGCCGGTCAGTATGTACGCGATGTCAACACCTTGGCTGGCAATGGCTGACAGGTAGTCTGCTGTGGGCGCGCTGCCCTTCTCGTAGAGGATCTGGGATCCCTTAGATACGCCGCCGACATCAGCCAATTGCGGTTGGGTCAGCCCTAGACGGCTGCGCTCCTCAAGGAGGCGTGCGCCCCTCCCAGAATTTTGCACCTTACCTGTTGACGAGTTCAAAATCTTGCACCATGATAAGCTTAAGAGAATAAGGCAGCATATTTCCTGTGAGGCAAGATGTCAGAAAAGGCAGCCCGGTTCCAGCCGGGGGCGATGCTCCATGACGCCATTCTGGGGGCGTTTCGGGCATCTGGCGGTAGTTTCGAGCGCTGGTGCGCTGAAAACAAAGTCACTCCGACCAACGCGCGGAATGCGACGTACGGGATCATGAAGGGCGCGCGGGGCAAGGAGTTGCTGGCCCGTATGATCGAGGCCGCAGGCCCCGAAGTGGTGCGGGCGGGCTATGGTGCTCGACTGCGCGACCACGCTGCCGCCTTCCAGGGTGCTGCGTGATGTCGCTCGGCAATCGTTTGCGTGAAGAGCGCCAGCGGCTCAATATGGTGCAGATGAAGTTCGCCGAACTGGGCGGCGTCGGAAAGCAGTCCCAGATCAATTACGAAAGCGGAAAACGCGTACCCGACGCAGCGTATCTGGCCGCTATTTCGGAGCATGGCGCAGACATCGCTTATATCGTAACCGGCCAGGTGGTCCCCGCCGCCTGCGACCGGCCGACGAACCCGGCCGGCCACTGGGCGCAGCGCCGCGCCGAGCTGCTGGCGCTGGACGCCGAGGAGACCACGGTGCGGCTGCCCTATGCCCCGCAGGTCAAGGGCGCGGCCGAGCGCGCGCTTGCCCGGATGGAGCGCACGGGTTTTGCCGAGGCTGACGAGGTCAAGATCATCCGGGCGCGCTTCAAGAACACGGTTCACCGCCGCAGCCAGACCGGCTGGCGCGATGTCGAGCACATCTGCCTGCCCGGCTGGCTTATGGCGCGTGCGCTTCGTCGAGTATCAGCTCATCTAGCTGAGGCCGGAGCGAACAGTCACGCGCGGCTTGAGCGCTGGCACGAACGGCTTTCCGATAGGGAAGACCTTTCACGTCCTGCACGGCTGCTGCGATCTCTAGCGCATTGGCTGACACAATCGCCCAATAGCGCGCGTCGATCCATTCCCGAACAAACTTCGGCCGAGGTGTCTTTTCCCTCCATGCCCGATCCTTTGACGGGGTCTGGGCAAGGATCGCCAGCGCTCGATCAGAAGGCCCGAAAATGATGGGCTTCGCGTCGAAATTGCCCGGCTGTTTGCACCATTCCCAAAGGAGCGTGCGCTCTTCCTCGGGCATGAGCTCCAACAGTTCCTCGGCACGGGGTCTGGCTTCGGCCGCATATCGTTCCAACGGGATCGTCCTTTTCTGGCGAGAACAGAAGGGGCTGGCAGGTGCCGGAGGGCGTGGCAGCGCCTTCCGGTGCCGACAGGCTAGCGCGGTCCTTTTGCCTGCGCCAGCGGAGGTGGCCTGATGCCTCGCCTCGCTCACGATCTGGCCGATTTGGCGCGCCGCTTCGCGCGGGCATGGGCACGCTTCGAGGACACGGCCTGGGCCGACGCCTTGGGCGCGGCTGCGCTGTTCGCGCTGCTGATTGCCGGGCTTTTCGTTGTTCTGGGCTTCGGCGGCTGGGGGCCGCTGGGCTGAGATAAAAGGATTTCTGGAAATGAATGGTTTCGGAATGGACCCGAACAAGGCGGTGCGCATCCAGCTTGCACTGGCGGAGTTACCGATCGAGACGGCGGAAATCTTCCGCCAGCTCGGCGCATGGTCCGACCATGTGAAGCTGGCGCGCGAACGGCTCGGGGCTGCCTTTGGCCAGCCGGAGGCCCTCCACGATCTGCTGGTCGAAGATATCAATTGGGCGAATGAGCGCATTTTGACGCTTGTCGATGTGCTTTCGGAAAAAACCTCATTGAACGCGCTTGAAGAGATTGTTCGCGCCGCCCGGGGTGACGGCGAATGATCTCCCCGAACGCCAAATTCCAGGAAATCCGCCTTGATCTGATCAAAGCGGACGAGGTCCGGGCCCGGTTCCTGAACCCAGCCCGGGTGATGAGGTTGGCGGACAACATCGAGGATGTCGGGTTGCTGAACCCGATCACCGTGCGGCCGTCAAAGGATGGCGTGGGGTTCCTTTTGGTCTGCGGCGGGCACCGCCTTGCTGCCTGCCAGGAACTGGCGTGGGAAACCATCCCGGCCCTCGTGCGGGACCTGACGGACGAGGAGGCGCGGCAGGCTGAGGTTCAGGAGAACCTTGTCCGTGAAGACCTGACCGCCCTTGACCGGGCGCTGCATCTGGCGACCGAGAAGGCGATCTACGAGGCCAGAAATCCTGTTTCGAAACAGGGCGGTGACCGGAAGAGCGATCAAATGCGCAATGTTGCACATTTGATTTCGCAGCGATTTACCCTTGAGATGGCCGACGCCTTGGGCTGCGGCGAGGACATGGTAAAGCGCGCGATCCAGATCGCGAAGGGCATCACGCCCGAACTGCACGCCGAAATCCACGGCACCCCTCTGGCCGACAATCAGGCGCAATTGCTGAAGCTGGCGGCGCTGCCGCCCGAGGATCGCGCCGACACCGTCCGCGTGATGAAAGAGCGCGGCGTCTACAAGGTCGAGAAGGCCCGGCAATTGCTGGCTGGCGCCGCGCCCGAGGATCCCCCGATACTTGAGGATGCCTGGCAGCGAAAGATGGCGGCGCTGTGGTCTGGCGGCAAGAGGAAATGGCAGGCCAAGTTCCTGTCTTCGATCGGCGCCCAGTTCGTCCCCCCCCCCCCCCCGGTGAATAAGGGGGCGGACTGAATATGCAGGACTGGTACTCGATCTCTGAACTTTTGGCGATGCGGCACCGTCTGCTGCCGGACGGCGCTACATCGCTGTACCGCTATCTGAACGACCGCATGGGCGAGATCGGCAGGAAGCTGTGGCGTGAGCGTACCGGCCGGGGTGGCGAGAAAGAGTACCATATCGATCTGCTGCCGCTGGATGTGCAGGCCGAATTGCGCGCGATGCATCAGATCGCGGCGGCGAAGGTCGCGGCCGAGGAGGCCGCCGAGGGGCGGCGTCAGGCGCTGTGGGACATCTATTCTCAGGCCTCGGCGAAGGGGAAGGCCGAAGCGCAGCGGCGGCTGGCTGCCGTGCGGCTGGTGGACGAGATGACGCCATCCGCCCCCAAGGGGTTGGTGGTTATCTATGCGGCCCGGCAGTTCGGGGTCAGCGCCGGCGCCATCCGGCGTTGGGTTGCCATGTGCAAGGGCGTCGGCCGCCATGACTGGCTGGCCGCCGTTACACCTCGTCATGTCGGCGGCGCGGCGCGGGCCGACTGCCATCCGGCGGCATGGGAGATGCTGAAATCCGACTACCTGCGGCCGGACGCCGGATCGTTCAAATCCTGTTATGATCGCATGGTCGATGCCGCCGCCGCGAACGGCTGGGGTGAGATCCCGCACGCCAAGACGCTGAAAGCCCGCCTCGAAAAGGAGGTTGGCGCCGCGGCCATCATCTATATGCGGGACGGCCGGCGGGCGGCCGAACGGCTGGTGCCGTCGCTGACCCGGACACGCGACCACCTGTACGCCATGCAAAGCTGGAACGCGGACGGACACGTCTGGGACGTTGCCGTCCGCTGGGAGGATGGCGAGATTGGCCGGCCGGTGATCGTGGGATTTCAGGACGTTTATTCGGGGATGCCGGTCTCGCACCGGATCGGCCGAACCGAAAATCAGGAGCTCGTCCGGCTGGCGCTGGCCGACGCCGTGGAAAGCTGGGGGATCCCCGAGCACGTCTATTTCGACAACGGCCGCGGGTTCATGTCAAAGTGGCTGACTGGCCGGATGAAGTTCCGCTACCGCTTTTTGGTCAAGGCCGAGGAACCGCAAGGCATCCTGATAAACCTCGGCGTGAAGGTCCATGCCGTCCGACCGTATCACGGGCAGTCGAAGCCGGTCGAGCGGATGTGGAAGGATTTTGAAGACCGCATCGCCCGTCACCCCCGGATGGCTGGCGCCTATATGGGCAAT
>CALEZJ010000648.1 GCA_937927885.1 uncultured Paracoccaceae bacterium
GGATGACCAGCAGGCTGATCTGGTCGCGGCCAAAGAAGCGCGCGCGCGCCATGGCCCCGGCGCACAAGGTCCCCAGGATCAGCGCCAGCGTGGTCGAGATCGCGGCGACCTTCAGCGACAGGAACAGGGGCGGCCAGATGTCGGCGCGGTTCCAGGCGACGGCGAACCATTGCGTGGTCAGGCCGGGCGGCGGAAAGGCATAGGTGCGTTCATCCGTGGTGAAGGCGTAAAGAAAGATCAGCAGGATCGGCAGGTGCAGGAAGGCAAGGCCCGCCGCAGCCGCCAGAGTCAGCGCCAATGGGGGCCTGTCAGAGCGCATCGAAGGCCCCCTTGCGCCGCGCGATGGTCAGATAGATCACCATGATGACGATGGGCACCACGGCAAAGGCGGCCGCCAGCGGGATGTTCCCCGCCGTGCCCTGCAACTGGTAGACCGCCTGCCCGATGAACCGCCGCGACGAGCCGACGATCTGCGGAATGATGTAGTCGCCCATGGTCAGCGAGAAGGTAAAGATCGACCCGGCGATGATGCCGGGCAGCGCCAGCGGAAAGACCACGGTGCGAAAGGTCTGCCAGCGCGACGCCCCCAGATCGGCCGAAGCCTCGAGCATGGAATTGGGCACCCGTTCCAGCGCGGCCTGCATCGGCAGGATCATGTAGGGCAGCCAGACATAGACGAACACCGACCAGGTGCCGATATAGCTGGTCGACAGCGACACCCCCCCGATCACCGGGATGGCCAGCACGGCCTCCAATACCGGGGTGGTGCCGGTGGCGCCGGTGGCCCAGGTGATGATCCCCTCGCGCGCCAGGATCAGCTTCCAGGCATAGACCTTGACCAGATAGGACGACCACAGGGGCAGCATGACGCCCAGATAGAACAGCGCCTTCCACCCGCCCCGCGCGTAGCGGGCGGCGAAATAGGCGATGGGAAAGCCGATCACCGCGCAGCCGAGCGTCACGGCGGCGGCCATGGTGACGGTGCGCAGGATGATGTCGAGGTTCTGCGCCCTGAGCAGTTCTGCATAGGTCGAGAGCGTGAACTCGCGCCGGATCAGGCCGGAGAATTCGTCGATCGAGAAAAAGCTCTGGACCAGAAGGGCGGCGAGCGAGCCCAGATAGACCAGCACCAGCCAGCCCAGCGGCAGGGCCAGCATCAGCGCCACCATCAGCCCCGGGTGGCGCCAGAACAGCCCGGTCAGCCGGTCGCCAAGGCCGCGGACCGGCAGGATGGCGTCGCGGCTCATGCCTCGCCCTCCATCACATGCAGGGCGTTGGCGTCCCAATCCAGCGCAACCGGCGTGCCCGGGGCCGGAACCGCGCCGCCCGCGGGCAAGAGGGCCGTCATCTCGCCGCCCGGCGTGCCCACCACCACCCGCGTCCCCGCCCCCAGATAGCGCAGGGCCTGCACCTGCCCCGCGATCTTGCCCCCGGCGGCAACCAGCCGCAGGGCCTCGGGCCGCAGGCTGCACCAGCGTGCAGGGCCGCCGACGGCGCGCGCCTGGTCGGGCGAGAGCACGTTGGACGAACCGACGAAATCCGCCACGAACCGGGTCTGCGGGCGGTCGTAGATGTCCGAGGGCGTGCCGATCTGCGCGATCTTGCCCTCGCTGAACACGGCGATCGTGTCGGCCATGCTCAGCGCTTCGCCCTGATCGTGGGTGACGAAGACAAAGGTGATCTTCAGCCGTGCCTGCAGCGCCTTCAATTCGTCCTGCATCGCCTCGCGCAGTTTCAGGTCCAGCGCGCCGAGGGGTTCATCCAGCAGCAGGACGCGCGGCTCGTTGATCAGCGCGCGCGCCAGCGCCGCCCGCTGGCGCTGCCCGCCCGACAGCGCCCCCGGCTTGCGGTCGCCGTAGCCCGCCAGCTTGACCATCTCCAGCAATTCGTCGGCCCTGGCCTCGCGCAGGCGCCGCCCGACGCCGCGCATCTGCAACCCATAAGCGACATTCTCGCGCACGCTCATGTGCGGAAACAGCGCGTAATCCTGAAACACCGTGTTGACGTTGCGCCGGTTCGGGGGCACCGCGCTGACGTCCTGGCCAAAGATGCGGATCGCGCCGCCAGTGGGCGCCTCGAAGCCCGAGATCAGCCTTAGGCAGGTGGTCTTGCCCGAACCCGAGGGGCCCAGCATGGCGAAAAAGGCGCCCTCGGGGATGGTCAGGTCGACCCCGTCCACCGCGCGAACAGGGCCGAAATGACGGGAAACGTTGATAAATTCGACGGCAGAGGTCATGGGGTATCCGTAGGGTGGGGTTTCACCCCACCATGGGCCGTATTCCGGGGGGCCGTAACAGGGTGGGGTGAAACCCCACCCTACGGGAGGCCGTGTCAGGACGGGGGCTCAACGCCCGCCGATCACGCCGATATAATCCGACACCCAGCGGTAATACGGGACGCATTCGGTCTGGCTGGCGCAGCGGGTCACCGGGGTTGTCCAGAACCGGATGCGCTCGAAATCGTCAAAGCCGTTGCGGGTGCATCCCTCGGCGGTCTGCATGCCGCGCCCGTCGGTGCAGGCGGCGGGAACGCTGGGGTTGGCACCGAACCAGACCGACAGGTCGGACATCAGGTTCGACGACAGCGTGTGCTCCATCCACAGATAGGCGCAGGTCGGGTTGGCGGCATCGACATGCATCATCGTCGTGTCGGCCCAGCCCGTGGCGCCCTCGACCGGGATCACCGAGGCCACCGGCAGGTTGTCGGCCTGCAACAGGTTGACCTGGAACGGCCAGGTGCCCGAAGCGGCCATCCCCTCGTTGCGGAAATCGTCCATCTGGATGAAGGCGTCGTGCCAGTAGCGCGCCACCAGCGTGCGCTGCACGCGCAGCAGATCGAGGGCAGCGGCATACTGGTCCGCGTTCAGTTCATAGGGGCTGACGATGCCCAGTTCGGGCCGGTGATACAT
>CALEZJ010000649.1 GCA_937927885.1 uncultured Paracoccaceae bacterium
GATTCACCCCCCGGGATATTTCGGGACAGATGAAAGGGTCAGCCTTCGACCTTGGTCAGGTCGGCGACCGAAAGGCAGGTGGCGCGGATGCGGTGCAAGAGGTTCAACCGGTTGCGTCGGGTGATGGCGTTGTCGGTGTTGATCTGCACGGCAGTGAAGAAGGCGTCGATGGGGGCACGCAGGGCGGCCATGGCGGACATGGCGGCGGAGAAATCTTCCTGCGCCATGGCCGGGGCGATGGCGGCCTCGGCGGCGTCGAGGGCCTGGAACAGGGCCAGTTCCTCGGGCGTTTCGGCGAATTTGGGGTCGGCGCCGAAGGAATATTCGACGCCGTCCCTGGCCTCGGCCTGGGTCAGGATGTTGTTGGCGCGCTTGAAGCCCTGAATCAGGTTCTGGCCGTCATCGGTTTTCAGCGTGGCTGACAGGGCGCGGGCGCGGGTGACGAGGAGGGTGAGGTCGTCGTTTTTCGGCATCGCCAGGCAGGCGTCGATGACGTCGTGGCGGATGCCTTCGTCCTTGAGGAAGACTTTCAGGCGGTCGTGGAAGAAGGAGAGGAGGTCGGAGGCAACCGAGAGAGCGACTTTGCGCGCGATCTCTCGAATTTCGCTAAACCTATCAGGGTCCCATTCCCTTTTTGCTTCCTCGGACCAGTCGGCGAACAATGCACCGCGCGATTCTTCAAGAAAATCGGCAATCTCTGTAACAATAAAGAGCTTCGACAACTCCTCTCCACGATTTCGGCCTGATACAAGTGGCAGATAATCAAAATGCGAAGAAACAATGCGCTTTACAAGCGTAGCAGAGTCGAGAGATATTAATGCTTCTTTATACTTGGCCTCTTCTTCATGCTTCAATAAGCTCTGATCTGCGGCAACAGCCGCAGCTTCAAACGCAGAATGCTTCATCTGTCGCGCCATCCATGAAGCAATGTCTTGTTTGAAGACCTCAAAGAGGCGAGTTCTACTCCCATTCCCCAACACCAGCCGAATAACCCCCAGCGCTGCCCGCCGCAGCGCAAACGGGTCTTTGGAGCCGGTGGGTTTCTCGTCAATCGCCCAGAACCCCGTCAGCGTGTCGATCTTGTCGGCCAGTGCCACGGCGACCGAGACGGGGTCGGTGGGCACGGCGTCCGAGGGGCCCAGCGGCTGGTAGTGGGCCTTGCAGGCCAGCGCGACAGCCTCGGGCAATCCGGCGGCGCGGGCGTAGTAGACACCCATGGTGCCTTGGAGTTCCGGGAACTCGCCCACCATGTCGGATTGCAGGTCGGCCTTGGCGATGCGGGCGGCTTCCTCGGCGAGGTCGGGCGAGGCGCCGACCAGCGGTGCAATCTCGCGAGCGAGGGCACAAATGCGATCTATCCGCGCTTTCTGACTGCCGAGTTTGTTGTGGAAGGTGACAGAGGCGAGGCCTTCGGCCATGCCCGAAAGTCCGACATTTGCCACGGTGCGCAAGTCGTTGTCATAGAAGAATTTCGCATCCGACAGGCGGGCGGTCAGCACCTTCTGGTTGCCGCGCAGGATTGTCGCTCCACCATCGGTGGTTTCGCGGTTGGCGACTGTCACAAAGCGGACAATCTGCCCCGTCGCCGGATTGCGCAGCGAGAAGAATTTCTGATGCTCGCGCATCGAGGTTTGCAGCACTTCGGGCGGCAGGTGGAGGAAGGACTCGCCGATCTCGCCGACCAGCACCACGGGCCATTCGACGAGGCCCGCGACCTCGGCCAGCAGGCCCGCATCCTCGACCAGTTCCAGCCCCAGCGCGAAGGCGCGGGTGCGCACCTCGGCCTCGATCATCGCCGCGCGCTCGGCCGGATCAAGGACAACGAAGGCGCGTTTCAGTTTCGCGGCGTAATCGTCGAACGAGGTGACGCGGAAGGCATCGGGCGCCATGAAGCGGTGGCCGCGCGTGGTGTCGCCGGCAGTCAGGCCGTCGAGGGTGAAGGGGATTACCTCGGCCCCGGAGTCGGTCACGCTGAGGGCGAGGATCGCGTGCAGCGGGCGCACCCAGCGCAAGGACCCCGAACCCCAGCGCATGGATTTGGGCCAGGGGAAAGTGCGGATCGTGGTGTCGAGCACCTCGGCGAGGATGTCGGCGGCGGGGCGGCCCGGGCGGCTGATATGGGCGCAGTAGAAGGCGCCCTTCTTGTCGTCGTGGATGTGCAACTGGTCCAGCGTCAGGCCGGTCGAGCGCAGGAAGCCGTCGATGGCGGGCTGCGGCGCGCCGACCTTGGGGCCCTTCCTTTCCTCGTGCATCACCGGCGAGGCGGACGAGAGCCCCTCGATTGCCAGCGTCAGGCGGCGCGGGGTGGAAAAGGCGCCGGCCGAGGCATAGGTCAGCCCCGCCTCGACCAGACCGTTCGTCACCATGGATTTCAGGTCCTCGCGGGCGCGGGCCTGCATCCGGGCGGGGATTTCTTCCGAGAAGAGTTCGATCAGAAGGTCGGGCATGGCTTACTCTGCGGTCTCTGCGGTCTCGGGGGAAATCTGGTGCCAGGCATAGGCCCGGCCATCGGGGAAGACGGCGACGACGCGGTCGATCTGCGGGGCGATGCCGGCCTGCGACAGGAAGGCCAGCGCCTCGCCCTTTTCAAGCGCGGCGCCGATGGCGGCGGCATCGAAGCAGTCGAACCACGAGGGCGCGTTCAGCGGCTCGGGCTTTTCATAGGCGACATAGGTTTCGGTCAGCATGGCCTGGCC
>CALEZJ010000650.1 GCA_937927885.1 uncultured Paracoccaceae bacterium
GTCCTTGTGTGGGACGCAGGACCTGACGATTGAGGCCGACATCCGCGCGTCCCGCCTCGAACTGGGCGCGTGCGCCCGACAGATCGACCGGACCGCCGGTGCCGGAAAACAGCATCATCCCCAGAACCTCATGCGCCGGAGCCCAGCCCGCTTCGACCGCCTGTGCAAACAACCCGCGCGCCCGCGCCGGATCGCGCGCAACCCCCCTGCGCCCGTCGCGCAGGATCTGCCCCAGGTTCTGCAACGCCGGCCCGAACCCCTGCGCCGCGGCACGCTCGTACCAGCGGACCGCCTCGACCGGATCGTGCAGCACCCCGCGCGCGTCGTCATACGCGGCGCCCATCAGGTTCTGCGCCCCGGCGTCCCCGGCCTCGGCCAGTGGACGGGCCAGCACCAGCGCCTCGTCATAGCGCCCGGAGAGCCAGGCGTCGCGCGCCTCATCGGCGCCCGGCGACAGCGGGACGCGGGATTCGGGGACGGTCTGGGCCGATACGACCACGGGACCGGACAGGGCCAGGCAAAACCCAAGGGCAAGAAACACTGCACGCATGATCAACCTCCATTCCGCCGACCACAGTGCCACGCGGGGGCGATTCGTGACAATGCCTGCCTTCCCGACCGGCGCCCCGCCCCTCACCTGCGCCAGTGTTTCCCCCGACCGAACAATTGCCGATCTCCGTTTCCGGATTTCGTCGGGGAAACACCGCTTTGCCACGCGCACAACCGTTTTGCGTCACGGTTTTCTGGTGTAGCTTTGCTTAACGCAGACCCCGATGCCCAGCCCGACCCCAGAGGATGCCGACGCATGAGCGACGATTCCATCGAGATCTTCGACGCCGGTGAGGCGCAGACCGACGCCGACTGGCTGGCGATCATGGAGGAGATCGGCGAGGAGGCGGGCTATTTCGAACCCCTTGGCGACCAGCATTCGGCGTTCTTTTCCGACATGGGGCCGGTGCTGCTGGTCAGCTTCGAATCGCTCTCGGCGGTGCGGGCGGCAGGCGGCGGGCAGATGCCGCTGGGGTATCAGATCGCCGCACCGCGGGGCTGGTCCTCGCTCAGCATCGTCGCGCATGACGAGACCTGGTTTCGCGACCCTGCCGTGTTCGGCTTTTTCGACCGTCTGATCGACGACGCCTTTTTCGAGGATTTCGACCGCGTGGTGTTCTACGGCGCGGGCATGGGCGGCTATGGCGCGGCGGCCTTTTCGGTGGCCGCCCCCGGCGCGACGGTGCTGGCGCTGGCACCGCAGGCCTCGCTCGATTCCGAGGCCGCCGAATGGGATCGCCGCTTTCCCCGCGCGCGGCGGCGCGATTTCACCAGCCGTTTCGGCTTTGCCCCCGACATGATCGAGGGCTGCGCGGCGGTCTATATCCTTTACGATCCGATCCAGCAGGTCGATGCCGTGCATGCGGCGATGTTCCGCGGCTCGCAGGTGGTCAAGTTGCGCGCGCGCCACATCGGGCGGGATCCGCAGGCCGAACTGGCGCGGCTCAACGTGCTGCGTCCGCTGGTGGATGCGGCCTGCGCGGGCACGCTGAATGCCTCGCGCTTTTTCCATCTGTGGCGGGCGCGGCGCGACAGCGCGCATTATCTGGGTCGGCTGATCGGGCGTATCCAGGCCTCGGACCGGCCCGGTCGTCTGCTGGCCGCGCTGCGGGTCGCCAATGCGCGGGTGGATCATCCGAAGCTGCGCGCCGCCCTCGCCAGGGCCGAAAGCGCGGGCGGCCCCACCTCCTGACCCCTTCACAGGGGTCGGCGGGCGGGGTATGCGGGGGGCATGATGCGCCTCACCCTGACCCGCCCCGACGATTTCCACCTGCATCTGCGCGACGGCGCCATGCTGAAGGGCATAGCGCCGGAATCCGCCCGCGATTTCGCCCGCGCGATCATCATGCCCAATCTGGTGCCGCCCGTGGTCACCGGGGCCGAGGCCGCCGCCTACCGCGAGCGGATCCGCGCTGCCCTTCCCGGCGCCGATTTCACCCCGCTGATGACGCTCTATCTGACCGAGGCCACCGACCCCGCCGACGTGATCGCCGCCCACCGCGCCGGGATCATCGCGGCGGTCAAGCTCTATCCCGCCGGGGCCACGACCAATTCGGCCTCGGGCGTGCGCGATTTCGACCGCGTGGCGCCGGTGTTCGAGGCGATGGCCGAGACCGGCGTGCCGCTTTTGGTGCATGGCGAGGTGACCGACCCTGCCGTCGACATCTTTGACCGCGAGTCGGTGTTCATCGACCGCGTGCTGGACCCCATCCGGCGCAGCCACCCCGCCCTGCGCGTGGTGATGGAGCATGTGACAACGCGCGAGGCCGTGGCCTATGTGCGCTCGGCCCCTGCCGGGCTGGCCGCGACGATCACCACCCATCACCTGATCCTGAACCGCAACCATCTGCTGGTTGGCGGAATGCGCCCGCATTACTATTGCCTGCCGGTGGCAAAGCGCGAATTGCACCGCCAGGCGCTGGTCGAGGCCGCGACCTCGGGCGATGCGCGCTTCTTTTTGGGCACCGATTCCGCACCCCACAGCGACGAGCGCAAGGAATGCGACTGCTGCGCGGCGGGCTGTTTCACCGCGACCAACACCCTGCCGATTCTCGCACAGGTGTTCGAACACGCCCATGCGCTGGAACGGCTGGAAGCCTTCGTTGCCCAGCATGGCGCGGATTTCTACGGGCTCGCGCGCAACCGGGGCATTCTGACGCTCGAGCGCAGGCCCGAACCGGTAACCTTCCCGCGCAAGATCGACACCGGAGCCGGGCCGGTCACGGTGTTCGATCCGGGTTTTGCCGTGCATTGGCGGGTGATCTAGCAAGGTGCTGAAACAGCGTTTTCAGCCACCCGTCGGCGGGAAATTGTTCCAGGACAACCCGAAATCATGCGTGGTTCGGGCGGAACGGGAAACGCAGCGCGTTTCCCCGCCCGCAGCGCCACAGTCCCGCCGGACCGTTTCCGCACGCATAGCATAGGCCAGCGCCCGCCGCCCGGAGGGCGGGCGCTGGCCGAGTGCCTTTGGGGCACTCGGCGTCCGGGGGGAACCGCGCGCGTGGCCTTGGCGAAGGAGGCGCATGAAGGACCACTGTCCCTGTCTTGCGCCAAAGGTGGCGCGTGCAACGACTGTTTCAGCACACTGCCAGGGCCTGTTCCCCGCATGAACGCGCCCGGAGCGGTCGGGCGTGTCGACGGGTGACGAAGCCCGGCGTGTGGCCGGAACCTGGCCTCTCAGGGAGGGGTGGACAGGGATTGCACCGAAACCGCGGCCAGCGTGGTTTCGATTTCCCCCGCGATGTCCGACGTGCCGGTGGTCAGGGTCATCACCACCGACAGCCCCAGAACCGCAGCGGCAGCGGTCAGGACGACCCAGTCCACGGTCACCGCGCCGGTCTCGTCGTGCAGAAGGCTGATCAAGGGCTGCATGCGGATCCCCTGCGTTGGTCCAGCCGCCAACCTAGGCCCCAAATCTGACCAAAATATGAAGCGGATCGAGCCGCGCGGCGCCCTCAGGAGGCGGTGCGATGCCAGCCCTGCGCCAGTTGCAGCAGCCCCGCATCCCCGCCGTGCCGCCCGATCAGTTGCAGGCCCATCGGCAGACCCGCAGCGTCAAACCCAGCAGCGCCAAGCCCGGCCGGCACCGCCAGCGCGGGCAGGCCGATCAGGCTGGCGGGCACGACCACCTCCATCCAGCGGTGATAGGTGTCCATCGCGCGCCCGGCGATTTCGGTCGGGTATTCCCGGGCCAGCGGGAAGGGCCAGACCTGCGCGGTGGGCAGGATCAGGGCGTCGAAGGTCTCGAAAAGCTCGGCCGCGCGGGCGTACCATTGCGAGCGCCACAGGCTGGCCTGTTGCACCGCCGCCAGCGTCAGGGCGTGGCCGGTCTCGATCTCCCAGATCGCGGTCGCCTTCAGTTGCCGCCGCCAGTCGGGGTTGGCGTAAAGCGGTCCCAGCCGGTTCGCATTGGCA
>CALEZJ010000651.1 GCA_937927885.1 uncultured Paracoccaceae bacterium
CCGCGCCTGACACGAACAACCGGGGGAGGACCGGTGTCCGTATTTCCTGGGGCACGAGGCCCCGAATTCGGGGCGCGGTTGCCCAGGGAGGAGGAGGGGCAACCGCGCTGAGTGCTGTCGGCCCAGGGAGGAGGAGGGGCCTAAGCGACTGGTCGGAACTGGCCGCAGGGAGGAGGAAGCGGCGGTTCCTGGCACGATCGGCCCAGGGAGGAGGAGGGGCCGTCGTTCGGTGTCCGGGCCCCTCGAAGGGCCCGGGAAATCAGGCGTCGCGACCGTAGGCGGCCTCGTGGGCCAGCCGCGAGATCATGCTGCGGCTGATGCCGAGATCGTTCAGTTCCCGGGTCGTCAGCGCGTTCAGTTCGTTGTAGGTCCGGGCGTAGACCCGCGAGCGGGCCCAGGCGGCCGAGACTGCCGCGAAGACTTCGGCGATCGGCGCCAGAAGGCCTGCGGTGCGGGTGCTGTGGGCGGAGGCGTAAGCCATTTTCATCTTCCTTCGGTCAACACTGGGGAGCGTTGTGTCTGCTTCGTTCCCCGTTGGCGCGAAGATGGACCTTATGCTGCAGATGCACAATACCCGCCAAGATCAATGCTGCCATGCAGCGACGGAATGGCGACGTAAGGTAAACTTGGTATCGCTTTCAACGGCTTCGCCTAAAATTTGATCATCCGGACAAGATGGGTCACCCGGAAACCGGCCGGTTTTCGCAGCGAAACACGGGGGAAATTCCGGGTCTGCCCTTGCCTTGGGCGCAAAGACGCTCAGGTTAGCAACGTCTGATAGCCTGTTCAGGAGTCCTCTCATGGTTGCCCAATCCTCGCCCTCGCGCGAGGCCGTTCTTGCCGCCCTTGCCCGCATTTCCCTGCCTCAGGGCGGCGATCCGGTCAGCCGCGACCTCGTCCGGGCGCTGGTGATCGAAGGGGGGGCAGTGCGATTCGTGCTGGAAGCCGAGACGCCCGAGGCTGCGCGGGCGCTGGAACCGGTTCGCGTCGAGGCCGAACGGGTGGTGGCGGCGCTTCCCGGGGTGGACAAGGTTGCGGTGGCGATGACCGCACATGGTCCGGCGCCCAGAAAGCCCGCGGGCGAGCCTCCATCGCTGCAGATCGGGCGCCATCCGACCCCGGGCCCGTCCGAGGTGCCGGGCGTGCGGCGCATCCTGGCCGTGGGGTCAGGGAAGGGCGGGGTGGGCAAATCGACCGTCTCGGCCAATCTGGCGGTGGCGCTGGCGCGCGAAGGCTGGCGGGTGGGGTTGGTCGATGCCGACATCTATGGCCCCAGCCAGCCGCGCATGATGGGGGTGACAAAGCGCCCCGCCTCGCCCGACGGCAAGACGATGATCCCGCCGGTGGCTTATGGTGTTCGGATGATTTCGATCGGGCTGATGCTGCCCGAGGAGCAGGCCCTGATCTGGCGCGGGCCGATGTTGATGGGGGCCCTGCAGCAATTGATGACGCAGGTGGCCTGGGGTGATCTGGATGCGCTGGTGATCGACATGCCGCCCGGCACCGGGGATGTGCAGATGACCCTGTGTCAGAAGTTTCCGGTGACGGGCGCGATTGTCGTCTCGACTCCGCAGGATGTGGCGTTGCTGGACGCGCGCCGCGCAATCAACGCGTTCCAGACGCTGAAGACGCCGATTCTGGGCCTCGTCGAGAACATGTCGACCTTCCTCTGTCCCAATTGCGGGCACGAGGCGCATATCTTCGGCGAAGGGGGCGTGCGGCGCGAAGCGGAAAAGCTGGGGCTGCCGTTCCTCGGTGCCCTGCCGCTGGCGGTCGAGGTGCGGCTGGCGGGCGACGGCGGCATGCCGGTCGCGGCGACGGACAGCCCGCTGGCCGAACCCTACCGCGCCATGGCGCGCGGCCTGATCGCCGCGCTGACCTGATCCATCGCTCACGGCGCCGGCCGGCCCCGCGCGAGGGGCCGGTTTTTTTGTCCCCGGTTCCCCGGCTGGGAATTGATGGGACACGGATGGGAAAGGGCCTGTCTCGCTGGGATCAGGCCGATGAACCCGCCAGATTCACCGACAGCGACGCAATCTGGCAGAGCTTTTCCCGGGCATTCACGGGACGATCACGACTGATGCCGCGCGCCCGGATTGCGGAAACCAGCCGACTCGTCCCGATTCACGCGCTGGTGTGTTGATTTTCTCGCCTCGCAATGCGATTCTGTGCATCAAGGGGATTGCCTGTTGCCAAAATGATACGCGCCTTCGGCCTTTGGTCTTCGAATCGGAATGGGGCGCGAGTGTCTTGGTCAGGATATGGTGGGGCGATTGTCTGGCAAATCTAGATATAGTGATTGAAGGCATCCCGGCGCTGAATGTGCCAATCCGACCCAGCCTTTTGCTTTGCAGAAAATCAGAAATCCCTCGAATTCCCATTGCTCGCCTCACAATCCCATGGCATTCCTTGTTCCACGGAAGCAGGGAAGCAAACAAACCCGCACCGACGGCAGAGCAAGTACAGGCAAACACCCACACAAGGATCCGACCTCGCAGCCGAGCAGTAGTTCCACACCCCCCCCACAGACGGAACTGATTGCGAGAGAGGACCTCCCACCAGAGTGGGACGAGGGCGGCGACCCCGGGATGGCAGCCCCGGGGTCGCCGTTGTCTTTTGGCGACCCGGCAACGGGTGATGGAGAAGGCGGAACGGCGTGACCCTGAGGTTTCGCGGCAACGAGACGCAGAGCATCGACGGGAAGGGGCGAGTCTCCATCCCCGCCGATTTCCGTCCCGTCATCGTCGCCGGGGACAACCGTGGCCAGCCCGGCGATCGCCCGACCTTTGCCATCGTCTATGGGACCGACGAACAGAATCACCTGAAATGCTACACGCTCGAAGCCATCGAAAAGATCGAGGCGCGCATCGAGCTGATGGATGAGGGCACCGACGAGCGCGACCTTCTCGAAACCATCTTTCACGGTTGCACGATGAACATGCAATTGGGCGAGGACGGTCGCATCGTGCTGCCCGCCAAGCTGCGCGCCAAGCTGGGGCTGGATGAAAAGGTGTTCTTCATCGCGGGCAACGACCATTTCAAGATCTGGAAGCCCGAGACCTATGCCGAGGTCGAGGCCGACCGCGCCAACACCTTCCTGCGCTCGAAGGGGCCGGGCTTCAATCCGACCTCGCTGTTGCCCAAACTGCCCGTGACCTGACGGAGGGGCCATGATTCCCTCAGCCGATGCTCCCCATGTTCCGGTCCTTCTGGGCCCGCTGCTGGCCGCTGTGGCACCGGTGTCCGGTGTCTGGCTGGACGGCACCCTGGGGGCGGGCGGATATGCGCGCGGGCTGCTGGCGGCGGGGGCCGGGCGGGTCATCGGCATCGA
>CALEZJ010000652.1 GCA_937927885.1 uncultured Paracoccaceae bacterium
CGCCTGCGCCGCCGCCTGACGGCGGGGGCGGGCGGGGTCGGTCAGCAGGTTGAGGGTGGATTCCAGCGGCAGCGGATCGTCTTCGCCCTCGACGGCAAAGGACAGCCCCGCCATGGTTTCGTCAAAGAGCCGGTTCCACGCGGCGGCGCCGACAGTGGACTGATCGTGCAGGAAACGTTCCAGTTCGTCCGATAACTGGTGCGGCCGCATGGCGCGCATGCGCTCGATCACCGGGCGATAGCGGGCCAGATCGGCACTGGCAGCCAGCAGCGCCTCCATCGCCGCATCCTCGATGCGGTTCACTTCCAGCGAGAAGAACACCAGCGGCGTGGTGGCGTTGGTCACCCGGTCCTGCGCGTCGGCCATGAACTTGGCGCGGCTGGAATCGGTGGTCATCTGGTAATAGCGCAGCCCGGCAAAGGACATCAGCCGCCCGGCGACGATGTCGATGGCCTCGTATTCACGGATGCAGGCCAGGAGCCCGGGGGCGTCCAGCGTGGCCAGCTTGCCCTCGTAGGTCTTGGCGAACCCGGCGCAGGCGGCGTCGAGCCAGTCGAAACCGCGCGCGATCTCGGGGGCATCGTCCGAGGGATAGAGGTCCGACAGGTCCCATTCCGGCAAGCCGCCCAGTCCGGGCCCCGAACCCAGGGCCTGGGCATCATGGCGGCGCAGCTCGCTGAATGCGGGCAGTCTGAACATCGTATCCCCCTGAACTGACTGGTCTGAAAAGACTGGGGTCGATGTAGACGCAGCCCGCCATTGCGGCAAGCCTGAATACGAGGACTTGAACGCCGAGGGTTTTCGGGAGCGGTCGGGCTCAGCTGCGCCGACGCCCGCGCCGTTCGCGTCCGTGGTTGTGGGTCGGATCGCCGCAACCCGGATCCTCGGTCCCGTCCGAGGCCGAGGAAAACGCCCCCAGCGCCGCCGTGATCTCGTCCAGGGTGGGACGCTCGCCCATCGGGCGGGTGTCCAGCGCCGCGCGCATGGCGCGCAGGTGTTCGGGCATGGTGCCGCAGCAGCCGCCGATGATCCGCGCCCCGGCGTCGCGCGCCAGCACGGCATAATCGGCCATCAGCGCGGGGGTTCCGTCATACTTGATCGCGCCGTCGACGTATTTCGGGATCCCCGCGTTGCCCTTGGCGATCACCGGCAGTTCCGGGCCCAGCGCCATGAAGCCAAGGATGGTGCGCATCAGATCCGAGGCCCCGGTGCCGCAATTGGCGCCAAAGGCGACCGGCGGGTTGGCCAGCTTGCCCACCAGCTTGACCATGTCGGCCGAGGTGACCCCCATCATCGTGCGCCCGGCGGTGTCGAAGCTCATCGTGCCGGCCCAGGGCATGCCCGCGCGCGCGCAGCCTTCCGCTGCGGCGCGGTATTCCTCGGGGGCCGAGATGGTCTCGACCCAGAGGACATCGCAGCCGCCCTCCTTCAGCCCTTCGGCCTGTTCGTGGAACATCTCGACCGCGACCTCGTGCGTCAGCGTGCCCATGGGGGCGAAAATCTCGCCCGTCGGCCCCATCGAGCCTGCGACCAGCACCTTGCGCCCCGCCTTGTCGGCCACCGCGCGGCCCAGTTCCGCGCCGATCCGGTTCAGTTCGCGCACCCGGCCCTGCGCCTCGTGCAGTTTCAGGCGGCTGGCGTTGCCGCCAAAGGTGTTGGTCAGGAACAGGTCCGACCCGGCCTCGACCGCCGAGGCATAGAGGGTGGTGATCCGGTCCGGATGCAGCACGTTCCAGAATTCCGGCGCATCGCCCGACGACAGGCCCATGTTGAACAGGTTCGTCCCGGTGGCACCGTCGGCCAGCAGCACACCGCGTTCGGCCAGAAGGGCGGTCAGGGGATCGGGCGAAACGGACATGCGGCACCTCTGGAATGCGAAACGCGCCGCAAAACGCGGCGCGCCCGTCTTTTCGCACAGATCCGGCACGGGCGCAAATGAAGGCGCCTCATGACGATGATGAAGGGCGTTTCAGCCCTCGTTCATCAACTGGTCCTGCACCACACGCAGAAGTTCGGCCATCTTGGCGCGGATGGTGGCCTCGTCGGCCTTGCCGTCGAGATCCTTCTTCACCTTGCGCACCACGTCCTCGTGCCCGGCCTCCTCGAAATCCGAGGCGACGACTTCCAGCGCGTAGGCGGCCGCCGCCTCGCCGGTCTTGCCCAGAAGCCCCGCCGCCCAGAGGCCCAGCGCCTTGTTGCGCCGCGCATTGGCTTTGAACGCCATTTCTGCGTCATGGGCGAACTTCGCCTCGAAGGCGTTTTCGCGGTCGTCAAAAGTGCTCATCTGCGGGGCCTTTCGTTTGCAATCGTTGGGCGTTTCCCGTTCAGATATGGGGGGAAGCCGCCCGCGCTGCAAGCCTTGTTTGCATGCGCGGCAACCGCAGGCCCCCCCGCGCTTGCGGGACCGGGGCGCATGGCGTATAGGGCGGGTGAACTCATCCGCCCGCCTCGGTTGCGGGCCCCCCGGGGAATCACCAAGAGCATGGCGAGACGCACCAAGGTTTACGAGGGCAAGGCCAAGATCCTGTATGAAGGCCCGGAACCCGGAACCTATATCCAGTATTTCAAGGATGACACCACCGCGGGCAACGGCGAGAAGCACGCCCAGATCGAGGGCAAGGGTGTCCTGAACAACCGTCTGTCCGAGTATTTCATGACCGGGCTGAACGATATCGGCGTGCCGACGCATTTCATCCGCCGGGTGAACATGCGCGAGCAACTGATCCGCGCGGTCGAGATCATCCCGCTGGAAGTCGTGGTGCGCAATATTGCCGCAGGGTCGATTTCAAAGCGGCTGGGCATCGAGGAAGGCACGCCCCTGCCCCGTCCGATCGTGGAATTCTATTACAAGAACGACGCGCTGCACGACCCGATGGTCAGCGAGGAGCATATCCTGGCCTTTGGCTGGGCGACGCATCAGGACCTGGACGACATCGTGGCGCTGGCCTTGCGCGTCAACGATTTCCTGTCGGGCGTGATGATGGGGGTCGGCATCAAGCTGGTGGATTTCAAGATCGAGATCGGCCGCATCTATGACGGCGATTTCATGCGGCTTGTCGTGGCCGACGAGATCAGCCCGGATTCCTGCCGCCTGTGGGACGCGAAGACCGGCCAGAAGCTGGACAAGGACGTGTTCCGCCGCGATCTGGGCAATGTCTCCGAGGCTTATGCCGAGGTGGCGCGGCGGCTGGGCGTCATGCCCACCAACGCAACGCCGATCACCAAGCCGAAACTGATGAACTGAGGGCCGACCGAATGAGAGCGCGCGTGCATGTGATGCTGAAGACCGGGGTGCTGGACCCCCAGGGCGAGGCCGTGCGCCACGCCTTGGGCACGCTGGGCTTTGCCGGCGTCGAGGCGGTCCGTCAGGGCAAGGTGATCGAGCTCGATCTGGCCGAAACCGACCGTGCCGCCGCCGAAACCGCGGTCAAGGCGATGTGCGAGCGTCTGCTGGCCAACACGGTGATCGAGCGTTACGAGGTCGAACTGGTCTGACCCGGTCGAATGCGGTGCGCCCGGGGGGCACAACCGCTGCCCGTCCAGCGCGCTGCCCGTCTAGCGCTCGGTCAGTTTCAGCTCGATCCGCCGGTTCTGCGCGCGCGAGGCGGGATCGGACCCCGGCACCACCGGCCGGAATTCGCCAAACCCGGTCGCCGCCAGCCGTTCGGGCGGAAAGCCCAGTTCGTCGATCATGTAGAGCACGACCGACAGTGCCCGCGCCTGGCTCAGTCCCCAGTTCGAGGCAAAGCGCCCGCCTGCGCGAATCGGCGCATCATCGGTATGCCCGTCGACGCGCAGCACCCAGTCGATGCTGTCGGGGATCTCCTGCGCCGCGTCCAGCAGGATCGCCCCGACATTGGCGATCTGCGACCGGCCCTCGTCCGACAGGTCCGCTGAACCCGGCTCGAACAGCACCTCGGAGGAAAACACGAACCGGTCGCCGACCACTCGCACGCCCTCGCGCCCGGCCAGAATCTGGCGCATCTGGCCAAAGAATTCCGACCGGTAGCGTTCCAGTTGCGCCGCTTCGGCCTGCAGGCGCAGGCGCTCGGCCTCTTCCAGTTCGCGCCGACGGCGTTCTTCGGCGGCGACCCGGGCCAGCGCCGCGTTCAGATCCGACCCCAGCGCGCTGATCTGGGTGCCTGCCGCCGCCTCGCGCGCCTGCGATTCGCCCAGGATCTGCTGCAACCCCGCGACCTGTCGGCGCAATTGTTCGACCTGCTCGTTCAGCAGGGCCAGCGCGCGCTGATCCTCGGCCGAGGTCTCGCGCGCCTGGGCCAGTTCCTCGTTGGCCAACCGCAGCAAGGCGTTGCGCGTTTCCAGTTCGGTCAACTGGCGGTCCAGATCGGCCTCGGCCCCGGCCCGCGCCTGCTGCGCCGCGGCGAGCAGGGTCAGCGTGTCTTCGGCCCGGCGCCGCTGTTCTTCCAGCGCCAGAGTCATCGCCGTCAACTCGCTGTCGGCATTGGCCAGCCGCTGGCGCAGGGCCTCTGCGGCAGCGGCTTCGGCCAGACGGCGGCGCTCGGCCTCGCTCAGGTCCGATTCGACCCCGGCCAGACGACGGCGCAGGGCTTCGGCCGCCGCGGCTTCGGTCAGGCGGCGGGCCTCGGCATCGGAAAGCTGGGCAACCTGCGCCTGGGCCTGCGCCAGTTCCGCCAGCGCCCGTTGCCGCTCGATCTCCTCGGCGCTCAATGACGCCTCCAGTTCCGCGATCCGCGCCCGTGTCGCCGCGTCGAGGGACGCGAGGTCTGCCAGCGCACGCTGCCGCTCCAGTTCCTCGGCGCTCAATGACGCCTCCAGTTCCGCGATCCGCGCCCGCGTTGCCGCATCGAGGGACGCGAGGTCCGCCAGCGCCCGCTGCCGTTCCAGTTCCTCGGCGCTCAGCGAGGCTTCCAATTCCGCAATCCGCGCCCGTGTCGCCGCGTCGAGGGACGCGAGGTCCGCCAGCGCCCGCTGCCGTTCCAGTTCCTCGGCGCTCA
>CALEZJ010000653.1 GCA_937927885.1 uncultured Paracoccaceae bacterium
GGTCCAGGGCATGAAGCCGTCATGCCCGACCAACGCGCGCTGGAGGGCGGCCATCACGGCGGGATCATAGGCCTCGGCGGCGCGCCCTTCGGCCACCAGACCGCCGACGATGTAGAAGGCGTCGAAATCCACCAGCACGCCGCGCGCGCCCAGATCGGGGATGAGGGCGGCGGAATTGGCGATGGCCACATAGAAGAGCACGATCAGGGCGCCGGCCAGAAGGCGGGTCCAGCGCGGGGGAACGGGGGGTGTGCGCATCGTGCCCTTCATGGCCAGCGCCCCGGTCGCGGGGCGCGGGTGTGAGACTATCGGGCGCGCGGCGGGCTGGCAACTCGGCCCGGCGGGGCGCAGAGGGCGGGTGGATTCCCTGGCAGCCTCGCGGCGGGCATTGACAGGGCGCGGGAAAAGTCGCGGGACCGGGCATCTCGCGCCCAAAACGCGGGGAAAGTGTTCCGTGCAGCGCGTCCTTGGCCGAGGCTGTTGCCGAGGTCATGCGCTACGGGTGCTGCCTGTCGGCCGGTGGCCCAAAGCCACCGGCCAGCGCCCGCCCCGCCCGTCACGCCGAAGGCGTGCCTCCGGCACGACGGCGGGCGCTGGCCTCTGGTATGCTTGAGGGAAACGGTCCGGCGGGGCTGTTGTGATGCGGGCGGGGAAACGCATGCGTTTCCGCTTCCGCCCGAAGGCGGCGTCTCAATGGCCGAGGCCATCGCCTCGGCCACGCGCGCGGTTTCCCCCGGATGCCGAGTGCCCCAAAGGCACTCGGCCAGCGCCCGCCCTCCGGGCGGCGGGCGCTTCTCGCCCGCCAGGTCGGGCACTGGCCTATGGAGGGCTTGCGGAAACGGTCCGGCGGGGCTGTGGTGATGCGGGCGGGGAAACGCGGTGCGTTTCCTGTTCCGCCCGAACCAGGCAGGATTTCGGGTTGTCCTGGAACAATTTCCCGCCGGCGGATGGCTGAAAACACTGTTTCAGCACCCTGTCAGGCGGCGCGTCGGCGCCCGCGCTCGGCCGGTGCCACGCCCAGCATCGGATGCAGCCGCCCGGCCAGAAGGAACATCGCCCCCAACCCCAGCCCGACCGCGGCAAAGATGCCCTGGATCGGCGCGACCAGCAGGATCAGCGCGCCGATGCCCGGGGTCAGGATGCCGGACACATCGCGGAAACTGGAATAGACGGCGGCCATTTCGGTGCGCTCCGAGGGTTTGACGGCCATCAGGAACGGCAGTCCCCCCGACACGTCGAGCAGGATCAGGAACACCGATCCCGAGAACAGCGCCGCCACCGCCAGCACCGGCACCGGCGACAGCGCGGCCAACAGGAACCCCAGCGCGGTGCACAGGAACCCCAGCCGCACCCCCGCCCGCACCGAATGGCGCTGCACCCAGCGCAGCATCAGCGGGGTGATGAACAGGAACGAGTTGGTCACCGACACCAGAATCCCGCCGGTCTGCTGGGGCAGGCCGCTCTCGATCGCATAGATCGGCAGATAGACGATATAGCCCCACCAGCCGCAGGACCGCAGCACCGCGAACAGCCAGCCCGCGATCAGCCGCGGCTGGGCAAAGAACCGGCCAAGGAAGGCCAGCGGATTGGGCGCCGCGCCGCGCGCCTTCTGGATCAGCTTGCCGTTGCCCAGCCGCATCCACCAGAAGACCGACACCTGCACCAGCGAAAAGACCACCGCCAGAAGAAAGGGCGCAGGTGGCCAGAGGTTCAGCAGGGCAACCCCCGCCACCGGCCCCAGCGTCCACGAGGCCGCGCTGTAGAACATGCGCAGGGTCTCGGTCCGGCCCAGCTCGCTTTTCGCTATATAGTCAAGAACATAGGCATTGAGGCAGATGAAACAGGTCACCGTGCCCAGCGTGCACAGCACCAGCGACACCACCACCATCAGCCCGCCCATCGCGCCGCACAGCCCACCCGCGGCGTAGAACATCGCCCCGATGGTATAAAGCCAGCGGCGCGGCACCAGACGGTTGATCCAGGGCAGCATCAGCCCCACCATCAGCGACAAGAGCCCGATGGCGAAATAGACCTGCGACACCGCCGCCGCACTGCCCAGCGCCGAATACATCGCCAGCGGAAACACCGACAGCAGCGTGCCGCGGATCATGCTTTCGACGCCGGTCAGCGTGGCAAAGGCCCGCGCGCCGGGCTTTTTCGCCGCGCTGGCGGGGGGGGGGCGCAGCCACTCGGGGATGGAACGTTCGAACATGGGCCCTCTCGCGGGCCAGACTCGCCGTGGCCGCCCTGCCTTGTCGCATCCGAAGGCGACACGTCAAGGTCGAATTTCACCCGTTAAGCAATTCGCCCGACGTCGGCTCACGCCTCGCGGTGATAGCGCGCCTCGAGCACGTCGAAGGGCACGCCGGGTTCGTCCTTGGCGCAGCGGATGACCAGCGAGGTCTTGACGCTGGCGACATTCTCGGCGGCCAGGAGGTCCTCGGTCAGGAAGGACTGGAAACTGCTCAGATCGGGCGCCACGCATTTCAGGATGAAGTCGATCTCGCCGTTCAGCATGTGGCACTCTCGGACCAGCGACCAGGCGCGGCAGCGGTCCTCGAAGGCGCGCAGATCGGCCTCGTTCTGCCGGTGCAGGCGCACCATGGCAAAGACCTGCACCTCGAACCCCAGTTCGCGCACATCGACCCGCGCGTGATAGCCGCGGATGAACCCCGCCTCCTCCAGCGTGCGCACGCGGCGCAGGCAAGGCGGCGCGGAAATCCCCACCCGCTTGGCCAGTTCCACGTTGGTCATGCGGCCATCGGCCTGCAATTCGGCCAGAATCATTCGGTCGATGGGGTCAAGCTTGGCGCCGGGCATTGCGGCGGTTCTCCCTGAAGTTTGCGCTTGTGTAGGCGTGAAAGCCCGCCTGCGCAACAATCTTTCACGCCGGGGAAATATAGCGTCGCTCAGCCGGGGGCAAGCGCTTGCCAGCGCCCCCCGACTGGCGCTAGGACCGGCACCGACCCCTTGCGGATCGTCCTGCGATGATTACATGCAGGGTATGGAATATATCAGGAGCCTGCCATGTCCGACACCCGCCACACCCGCGTTCTGATCATCGGATCGGGCCCGGCCGGCTATACCGCCGGGGTCTATGCCTCGCGCGCGATGCTGCAACCGCTCCTGGTGCAAGGGATGCAGCCGGGCGGGCAACTGACCATCACCACGGATGTGGAAAACTGGCCCGGCGATGCCTCGGTCATGGGTCCTGACCTGATGGCGCGGATGGAGCACCATGCGCGCGAGATGGGGACCGAGATCATCACCGACATCATCACGTCGCTGGACCTGTCCAAACGCCCCTTCACGGCGCGCGGCGACAGCGGCACCACTTATACGGCGGATGCGGTGATCCTGGCCACCGGTGCGCAGGCCAAATGGCTGGGCATCCCCAGCGAAGAGACGTTCAAGGGCTTTGGCGTCTCGGCCTGTGCCACCTGCGACGGGTTTTTCTATCGCGGGCGCGAGATCGTCGTGGTGGGCGGCGGCAATACGGCGGTCGAAGAGGCGCTGTTCCTGACCAATTTCGCCTCGAAGGTCACGCTGGTTCATCGCCGCGACAGCCTGCGCGCGGAAAAGATCATGCAGGAGCGGCTGTTCAAGCATCCGAAGATTTCCGTGATCTGGAACCACGAAGTGGCCGAGATCGAGGGCGCCCAGAACCCGCCCGGCGTGACCGGCGTGCGGCTGCGCGACGTGAACACCGGCGCGGAACAGGTGGTTCCCTGCGAGGGGTTCTTTGTCGCCATCGGTCATGCGCCGGCCTCGGAACTGGTCAGGGACCAGTTGAAACTGCACTCGGGCGCCTATGTCTGGGTCGAACCGGGCACCACCCGCACCTCGGTCGAGGGGGTGTTCGCGGCGGGCGACCTGACCGACCATGTCTATCGCCAGGCGGTCACCTCGGCGGGCATGGGCTGCATGGCCGCCCTCGACGCCGAACGCTGGCTGGCGGCGCAGGGCTGACGCCCCGTCCCCGTGGCGCGGCTGGAGGCCAAGTGGGGGGCAGATTGCCCCCCGTTTACCGCGTCGGCACCGGCACCGGACCGCGGTAATCGTAGAACCCGCGCTGAGTCTTGCGGCCCAGCCAGCCGGCCTCGACATATTTGGTCAGCAGCGGGCAGGGGCGGTATTTGGTATCGGCCAACCCGTCATGCAGAACGTTCATGATGGCAAGGCAGGTGTCCAGCCCGATGAAATCGGCCAGTTCCAGCG
>CALEZJ010000654.1 GCA_937927885.1 uncultured Paracoccaceae bacterium
CACCAAGGGTCGCCACGACCCCTGCGTGGGTATCCGTGCCGTGCCGGTGGGTGAGGCGATGATGGCCTGTGTGCTCTTGGACCAGGTCTTGTTGCACCGCGCGCAAGTGGGCGAGGGGCCACGCGGACGCATCGGCTGAAGCCCTGCGCCAAGACCTTGTCGCGCAATGAAAAAGGCCGCCTGGTAAAGGGCGGCCTCAGTCAACAGCGGAAGCGCGATCTTACTTGATCTTGCCTTCCTTGTATTCCACGTGCTGGCGCACAACAGGGTCGAACTTCTTGATGACCATCTTTTCGGTCATCGTGCGAGCGTTCTTCTTGGTCACATAGAAGTGGCCGGTGCCCGCCGTCGAGTTCAGGCGGATCTTGATCGTGGTGGGCTTCGCCATGATTGTCTCCTGCGAACGGCAGCGCCGTCGCCACCGGTGAATTCCTTTGAGCCCCGCCTTTTACGCAAAGCCCGGCCAGAGTCAACGGGCCCCGGCAGCCTAGTAGGCGTTTTTCGTCGTGACCAGTGACCAAGGCGTCATCATCATGATCTTGAAGTCCAGCCACAGTGACCAATGCTCAATGTAGTAGAGGTCGTGCTCGATGCGCTGGCGGATTTTCTCGGGCGAATTCAACTCGCCGCGCCAGCCCTTGATCTGTGCCCAGCCGGTCACGCCGGGCTTGACCTTGTGGCGCGCAGAATAGGCCTCGGCGATCTGGTCATAGATGATGTCGCCGGTGCGCGCCGAGGTGGCGTGCGGGCGCGGCCCGACCAGCGACAGGTCGCCCTTGAGCACGTTGACGAATTGCGGCAGTTCATCAATCGAGGTGCGGCGGATGAAGCGCCCGATCCGGGTGACGCGGCTATCGCCCTGCCGCACGGCCTTGATGGCCGTTGGGTCGCATTTGTCGGCATACATCGAGCGGAACTTCAGGACGTTGATCGGCTTGTTGTTGAAGCCATGCCGCTTTTGCACGAACAGCACGGGCCCGGGAGATTCCAGCTTGATCAGCGCGGCGACTACCGCCATCAGAGGGGCAAAAACAACCAGCGCGATGCTGGCGAAGACCAGATCGAAGATCCGCTTGCGCAAGGCGGCAAAGCCGTCAATCGGAGTCTTGTGAATCTCGACCAGCCGGAACGGGCCGATGTTCGAGCGTTTCTGCCGCGAGTATTCGGGGATCTCGGCACCGTCCAGCACGCGAATGTCGACTGGCAACACGAAAAGCCGCCCCAGCAGTTCCCGGATGCGTTCCCGCGAGGCATTCGGGATGGCGATGATAACCGTGTCGATGCGGGCGAGGCGGGCAAACTCCACCAGATCGTCGGCGTCGCCAGTCTTATGGTGGCCCGCGACCATGTCGGGGGACCGGTCGTCCATCCGCTCGTCAAAAAAGCCGCACAGGCGCCGACCGTTCCTGCGCTCGCGGTCGATTTCACGCACCAGGGGTTCGATCCCTTCGCCGCCGCCCAACAGCACGATCCGGTGCTCCAGTTGTCCGGTGCGCACCAGTTGGCGGATTCGCGCGGCAATGCTCCAGCGCATCAGCACCAGGAGCGGGGTCGCGCCGAGCGCCCATGCGGCTATCCAGTATTCCTGTGATTCAAGACTTGCGCCAGACAGGACAAGCAGTCCCAGCAGCGCGCCAAGCCCCAGTGTCACCGCGGCCACTGCCACCAGCGATCCGCCCAAGGGGGTTCGCATGCGCCGAAATCCGTAGCCACCGAGCGCCCGCACAACGAGCGCGACAAGCACCACGCCCAGCCAGACTGTCCAGATACCGGCGGCCAGTGACAGTTCGACCTGGGACGACATTCTCTCGGACAATAGCCCGGTCGCGCCGATCACCAAAC